>JAOZSZ010000108.1 GCA_029939385.1 Pontiella sp.
GGGGAATGGACGCCAGAGTCGGTTGGGGATTTTGCGGCAGGGCCGAGCCATGTGCTTCCTAAGGGCGGGACAGCGGCTTATTTTTCCGGTCTGACGGTGGAGGATTTTCGTCGTCGCGTGAGTCTAATTCAATTTACGAAGGAAGATCTGGAAGAGACATTACCCGTGGTTAAAGCCTTTGGTCGCGTTGAAACCCTTGATGGTCATGTGCGTTCTGCCACGATCCGATTTAAATAAAAAGAGAAATGATATGAGTGATTTGATTAGAAATTCGGTGCAGACGATGTCGGGATATATTCCCGGAGAGCAGTCGAATGAAGAGGGTATCGTTAAGTTGAATACGAATGAGAATCCATATTTACCCTCGGCCAATGTGCAGGATATTTTGTCGATGATTGATGTTACAACATTATCGCGTTATCCCGATCCCGTTTGTATGGAGTTGCGCAAAGTGATTGCCGAATTACACGAGTGTGAGGTGGAAAACATTTTTGTGGGGAATGGTTCGGATGAAGTATTGGCGTTGTGCATTCGTGCATTGGTCCAACGTGAGGGCTCGGTGGGCTACTTTGACCCGTCGTATTCGCTCTAACCAATTCTCCCTGATATAGAGGATGTAGAAAAACGGCCGGTTGAGCTGGATTCTAGATTTGGGTGGAAAATGCCAGCGGACTACTCCGCATCGCTATTCTTTTTAACGAACCCGAATGCGCCAACAAGTTTGCTCTATTCCAAGTCCACCGTGGAATCCTTTGTCAACAAATTTAATGGCGTGGTGTTAATTGATGAAGCTTATGTGGATTTTGCCAAGGAAAGTTGCATGGATTTGGCTCTTTCTAACAAGAATGTGCTCGTGGCACGGACCCTTTCGAAATCGTATTCGCTAGCGGGTATTCGATTGGGCTATTGCGTAGGGAATGTCGAGTTGATTGGTGCGATGTATAAGATTAAGGATTCCTATAACGTGAACTATTTAACGCAGGAGATCGCACGCGTGGCGATTCTTGATCAAGACACGATGAAGGCCAATGTGCAGGCGATTGTCGAGACGCGGAAGCTTGTGACGAAGCAGCTTGTTGAATTTGGATTTGAGGTGGCGGAATCTGAAACCAATTTTCTATGGGTGAAGCCGTCGAAGATTTCTGCCCAGTCATTATTTGAAGTATTGAAAAAGAAAAAGATCTTTGTTCGTTATTTTGGAGATGACCTTCGTACGAAAGATTATTTGCGTATCACGATCGGCACCGCACCCGAAATGTTCCAGCTTTTAGATGTGCTTGCAGAGGTTTTAAGTGATGGGAAATAAAGTGATTTTGGGTGGCTTGACTCAGGGGATTGTTCGGGCATAATGCCGATTTTTAACGGAACGGATTGTTTTTATGATCAAGGTTGAAGGGGTAACAAAAAAATATCCAGCACGCTTGGCTGTGGATCATATTTCATTTGAGGTGGCGCGCGGTGAAATTGTTGGGTTTCTGGGTCCAAATGGGGCAGGAAAAACAACAACTATGCGTATGTTAACGGGGTATCTTCCAATGAACTCCGGGAAAATTGAAGTGGCGGGCTATGATGTGGCTACGCAAGCGCAGGAAGTGCGGCGGAGAGTGGGTTATCTTCCAGAAAGTTGTCCGCTTTATCCTGAAATGCGTGTGGATGAATATTTACGTTTCCGTGCTGAGTTGAAGGGGGTTAAATCCTCGGTCCGAAAAGCGAAGATTAATGAGGTGAAAGAGCAATGTGGGCTGACCGATGTCGGGCGGCGTATTATTGGCCAACTTTCGAAAGGTTATCGGCAACGTGTTGGATTGGCCGACAGTCTTGTGCATGATCCCGACCTGCTCATTCTCGATGAACCGACCGTGGGGTTGGATCCATACCAGATCCGACAAGTACGCGAACTGATTAAGCAACTTTCCGAGAAGCATACCATTTTACTTTGTACCCATATTCTTCCAGAGGTGGAGGCGATTTGTGAACGCATCTTGATTATTAATGAAGGCAAGATTGTTGCGGCAGATACGGAGGCAAATCTTCACAAACGGCTCCATGCGAGTTCCGTGATTGAGATGGAAGTTAAGGCCGATAAGGTTGCCGCAATTACTGCGATTGGTGGAATGGAAGGAGTAGACCTTCGGTCGAATAACATATTGGCTGATGGATGGATTTGGCTAGAACTCGAAGCAGATACCCCAGATATGCGGGAAGAACTTTTTAATTTGGCCGTCACCAAAGGATGGGCCTTACGCGAGCTGACGGAACAAGAGTATTCGCTAGAAGATACGTTTGTTCACATCACCCGCAATCGAGAGGGCGTGTAATGAGTATGTTCTTAAGTCTATTTAAGAAGGAGCTGGCAACTTGTTTCCTTTCACCTATTGCCTTTGTGGTACTATTTTTTTTCTGGGTATTAACCGGGCTAAATTTTTGGTGGTTACTCGTGCAATTGGCGGATGGGGAATCGCTCACGATTGCGACGCAGCAGATTTTTGGTGGATTGATTTGTTTTAGCCTGCTCGTGGTTGTTCCGTTGATTACGATGCGATTGTTTTCGGAAGAACGAAAGCTAGGTACGCTAGAATCGCTATTGACTACACCACTCACCGCGGCCGAGTTGGTGTTAGCTAAATTTTTCGGTTCACTCGTATTTTTTCTAGTACTTTGGTTTCCTGTCGTGGCCTATGCAATGATTCAGAAAAGTCTGAGTCCGGTAGAACTTCATCAATTCCCTGATTTTGGTGCCATGCGCGCAGGAGTGTTTGGGGTTATGCTCGTGGGCGGGTTTTATATTTCGATTGGACTGTTTATGTCGACTCTGACGTCGAATCAGATCGTGGCCGCCATCTCGAGTTTTGCAATCTTGTGTATTCTGTTCTTCTCTGGATTATTTATGGCCTATCTGGCGCCAAATCCAACCCTTCGAGTTTTTGGGCAATACGTCTCGTCCTACACTCATCTATTGGATTATTCGCGCGGTATTGTGGATGGTCGAAGCGTGGTTATTTATATTTCCTACACTTTATGGTTTTTGTTTGCCTCAATGAAGGTGATCGAATCTAAACGGACATAACACAAATGGTGAAAATAAAATTTTCTCAAGTCGGAGATGGCATCGAATGAAACGATTCCTATCCAATCTAAACATGGTTGCCGTCGTATTATTGGCCTTTGTGCTAGTGCAAATGGTCAATTTTATTGCCTTACGCAATCCGTTGCGCTGGGATTGGAGCAGTCGGAAATACTACGCACTCTCCGAAAAAACAACTCATCTAATGGAGGAGCTTGAGCATCGCGTGGATGTGACCGTGTTCTTCCAAGAAGAGCATAAACTCTATCACGATATCGAAAATCTACTTGAAGAATACCAGTATCTGACGCGAAATATTCATGTGGAATGGGTGGATCCTGCCCGTGATCTAGCGCGTACCGAAAAGTTGGCAGAGAAATATGGGCTAACCGAGGCGCAGGTGGTGGTGTTTGATGTGGGCGGCAAGAGCAAGATTATACGGCAAGCCGATCTCTCAAACTTTAAGAGAGTTAAGGGCCGCAAGGAACCCATTCTCTCTGCTTTTAAAGGAGAACAGGCATTTTCTAGCGCCATTCAGGGTTTGATTCAGGGAGAAACCCCCGTGGTTTATTTTCTCGTGGGTCATGGCGAACGACGGGTAACTGAGTTTGATCAGATTAGTGGGTATTCGCGCATTGGAACCTTAATTTTTCGCGATAACCTTGAGCTGAAGGAACTCATGCTTGCCAGCAAAAATCAGATTCCCGAGGATGCGGCCGCGCTGGTGATTGCAGGACCTATTAAAATGATGAGTACGGCTGAGATTGAAATGATCGAAGCCTATCTTAGCCGAAGCGGTCGGGTAATGATTTTGCTGGATGCACTAAAAGAGACGGGGCTTGACCCCATGCTCCGCCGCTGGGGGATTGCCCTTCGAAATGACTTTGTGGTGGATCCGGAAAATACTTTAAAGGGGAGCGATGTTTATGTGCGCACCTATTACGAGCATCCTATTACAATGCGTATGGGGGATGCCGGGGCTCGATTCTATTTACCTCGATCAATTGAGCCATTAGCGGTTGATCATCAGGAGGTTGGTGCTGAAGACCGTCCCATTGTTGTGCAGCTTGCCATGAGCTCTGAAAAAAGTTGGTCAGAAATGCAGGTGAATGAAGCCTCTGCAAAATATGATGAAAATACCGCTGATTTACGGGGAGCCTTTTCGTTGGCGGTTGCTGTTGAACGGGGGGCAACCCAGAAAATGCTTGATGTACAGATTCGCCCATCCCGTATGGTGGTATTTGGGGATTCTGATTTTGTATCCAATGGTGCATTGACCGGAGGCGATCAGGATCTCTTTATGAGTGCACTCAATTGGTTACTCGATCGTGAAGAGTTAATGGCCATTTCCCCAAAACCTATTGAGGAAATTAAATTAAGTTTGACGAGCAAGCAGCTAGAGAATCTATTTTGGATTAGTGTTGCGGGCATTCCATCCATCGCCGTGTGGATTGGGTTGCTGGTATGGTTTCGTCGAAGAAAATAGGATGCCAGTATGAAGAAGGGTCGTTCCACTATAGTTCTAATTATTAGTATTCTTGTGCTCGGTGTATTTATCGGCGTACAGGAAACTTGGCGCGCCAAGGTTCCCCCAAAAGAGTTTCGTCAGATTCGCTTATTTGACCTTAATCCAGAGACGCTTATTTCCGTGCAATTCCAATACACCAATGTGGTGGTGGATTGCGTGAAAGAAAATGGAGTCTGGATGACAGGAGGGGTGGAGAGTGGATTAGGCCGCGCCGATGTGGCACTCGTTTATGGAATGATTGCGGGCCTGAATTCAATGGGAAAAGGGACAACGATTACTGCGGAGCATCTTAAAATGCGCGGGATGGATGTCGCAGAATATGGATTTGATGCTCCAACGCTGCGAATTATTGCAGTCGATAACAGAGGGGAACATCAATGGTTGATTGGTCGAAAATCGCCCTTGGGCGATATGCTCTATGCAAAACAGAGTAATTGCGATGATATCTATACAATCCCTAGCAAACTTTTAGATATTGCTTTGATCGAGCCTGATCAACTCCGGGACCGCACCGTGTTTTCTGGAAGCACTCCGGGGGTTCGTCGCGTCGAATTCCGTGGATCAGGAGGTTTTATTCAGATCATTAAAGAATCCAAGGCGGGCTGGCAAATTCAACAACCGGTTTCCGCCGTTGCAGATTCTAAGATCGTGGAGGAATTTTTAGAACAGTTGCATCGGTTGCGAATCGAAGATTTTGTGGCCGAAAATGTATCTGACTTTGCGGTCTATGGATTACAGGGAGAAACGAGGCAAATATCCTTGGGAGCTGCTGATGGAACCTCGCGGATGTTGATTTTAGGGGATGAAATTTCAGATCGTACGGACTTAATCTATGCTCGCCGAGCGGATGATACCTCGGTCTTTGCGCTCAAGGCGGAAGTGCTCGACCTTTTAAACATAAAATCGGACGACCTTCGTGATATTCGCGTGTTGCCTCTGCCGATAGAGAAGATTTCCTTTATTTCAAT
>JAOZSZ010000308.1 GCA_029939385.1 Pontiella sp.
GAAAACAAATTCATACCGGATACTACGGCGTGATTGATGTCATCAAAAAAGATTTTACCTTTACCAAGGACAACGATAACACGTTTGAATTTATCAGTCCGATGTATGCCTTAGGACAAACCAGCGGAAATATTAATGTGGGCGGTGAATACGAAACCTATCTCCTCGTTATCGCAGATAAGGCCGGGAAAGTTATTGATACACGCTCCGGCCGCATTCGCAAAGAAAAGGGAATTACCTTTATTCGGACGCTAGGCCCTAAAACTTTATTTGATGAAAATGGTAACATTGTGGGCAAGGTGGATGGGAAGAATTCCGCTTTCAAAGCAGCGATTCCTTCTGCGACTAATCCCGGAGATGATGATTAGTCTGGAATTTTAATCTGTAGCTAAAAAAAGCGCTCTCCTTCGGGAAGGCGCTTTTTTTCTTTAGTATCTGAAAGAATAAAAGCCCTTGCCTTGGCAAGGAAGATTCCTGTATTCGTATCGTCCGCTTTTTAACAAAAACGGGCCTGTAGCTCAGTTGGTCAGAGCAGGAGACTCATAATCTCTTGGTCGGGGGTTCAAGTCCCTCCAGGCCCACCACTCTTTTCCTAGCAAATGAAGGGATAATAATACCCTCATTACGTATTGAATATAAATCCCTAACAGAATAGGCGAGATCGTATGAAATATAGAAGAGTCGGATCCTCCGGATTGAAAGTGAGTGAAATTGCATATGGATCGTGGCTGACCTTTGCGAATCAGGTTGAATTGGAGAAGGCGAAGGACATCATCAAGAGAGCTTTTGAGCTGGGGATCAACTATATCGATACCGCCGATGTCTATGAGCAGGGCGCGGCCGAAACCTTATTGGGTCAAATCCTTCCTGAATATGATCGCGCAACTTATGTGGTGGCGACGAAATGCTACTTTCCTATATCGGATCATGAAACCAATAAAGGATTGGGGAGAAAACATATCATCGATTCGATTCACAAGAGTCTAGGGCTGCTCAATTTAGAGTATGTGGATCTGCTCTACTGTCATCGGTTTGATGAAGAGGCCCCTTTGGAAGAAACCCTTTGCGTAATGAACGATCTGGTTACTCGAGGCCTTACGACTTACTGGGGAGTGAGCGAATGGAGTGCCTCTCAAATTAATGAGGCCATCCTTTTATGCGATAAGCATGGATGGGCAAAGCCGGTGGTGAATCAGCCGCTCTATAACCTAATCGCTAGGGGTATTGAGAAAGAGGTTATGCCTATGGTCGATAAACATGGACTAGGAATCGCCAACTTTTGTCCTCTTGCCCAAGGGATTTTAACGGGGAAATATTCCGGCGGAAAAATACCCAAGGGAAGTCGTGGCTCAGATGAGGCTCTCAATGTCTTCATGCGGAATGAGCTCGACGATACAGAACTTCTTGATCGAGTGGATGCCCTTGGGGAGATTGCAAAAAAATATGGACTGACGATTGCTCAGTTATCTCTTGCTTGGGTTCTTCAAAATAAATCGATCAGTTGCGTGCTTACTGGCGCGAGTTCTATAGAGCAACTAGAGTCGAATGTAGAAGCCTCAGGAGTAGAGCTCAACGCCGAAGACTGCGCAGCCATTGAAGCACTGTTTCCTGCTCCAAAATAGAGGGACTGTTTGATCAAAATTTTCTTAAGTTGCTCGC
>JAOZSZ010000109.1 GCA_029939385.1 Pontiella sp.
AGTGTGTATTCGTTTCTGAAGCCTTTTTCCCCTTTGCCGATAGCATCGAAGCCGCTGGTGAAATGGGGGCAAAATTTATTGTCCAGCCCGGGGGCTCCATCCGCGACGACGAAGTGATCGCTGCCTGCAATAAAGCCGGCATCGCCATGGCGTTGACCGGAATGCGCCACTTCAAACACTAGAATGTAGACGTGGCATCTTGCCGCGTTTAGGAAGAACGCAGAACGTTGATGGTTTCCTTCTCGCATTGAACGAGTCAACACGCATCGTTCATCCCCACGGAGCAAGATGCTCTGTCTACACCAAAGCCCGCTCACCGAGCGGGCTTTTTCTTTTTCATTAACAGATTGCATCTGCGGGGGATGCGCGTATATATGCCCCTTCATTTTTACGAAACCAAAAAGATTTGGTTTATAAATTTAGGGTCAAACTCTTGCGATGGGCGCGGGATTAGAGCCCTGTCACAGCTAAAAAGAGAGACCCGTTATGAAATTTGACGAATTGGGACTTAGTCCCGACACCCTAAAATCGGTTCAGGCCCTTGGTTTTGAAACCGCCACTCCAATTCAAGAAAAATCTATTCCGGTTTTGCTGAAAGGCGATCGCGACTTTATTGGCTTAGCTTCCACCGGAACCGGAAAGACGGCCGCGTTTGGTTTGCCCTTGCTCGAACGCATCGACCCCGCCGTTGCCTTCCCGCAGGGAATTATTCTTTGTCCGACGCGCGAGCTCTGCCTGCAGATTACCGATGATTTGAAAAAGTATTCCAAACATCGGCCTAACCTGAAAGTGGTGGCGGTCTATGGAGGTTCACCCATCGTTACCCAAATCCGTGATCTAAAGCGCGGGGCGCAAATTATTGTTGCCACGCCAGGCCGTCTGATGGATCTCATCGACCGGCGGGCGGTGAAGCCGGATCAGGTTTCTATGGTCGTACTCGACGAAGCGGATGAAATGCTCAACATGGGCTTCAAAGAAGAGCTCGATAAGATTCTTGGGAAAATGCCGAAAGAGCGCGTGACGTGGCTCTTTTCTGCCACCATGGCGAAGGGCGTCGCACGCATTGCACAGAACTATCAGACCGATCCCGTCGAGGTTTCCGTGGGCGGGCGCAATGAATCGGCCGCGAATATTGAACACCTCTGCTTCATGGTGCACGAAAAGGATCGCTATCAGGCGCTCAAACGCATCCTTGATTTCCTTCCCGAAATTTATGGTCTTGTTTTCTGTCGTACCCGTGCCGAAACGCAGCAGGTAGCGGAAAAACTAATGCAAAATGGCTATCAAGCCGAAGCCTTGCACGGGGATCTTTCGCAAGCACAGCGTGATGGCGTTATGCGTAAATTCCGCCAGAAGACTATCACTATTTTGGTGGCGACTGATGTGGCCGCCCGCGGCCTCGACGTTGATGACATCACACACGTCATTCACTATAAGCTTTCTGATGAGACGGCGGCGTATACGCACCGGAGTGGTCGTACGGCCCGCGCGGGAAAATCGGGAGTATCGATTGCGCTGATTAATATGCATGAGCGGCGGCGCATTCAGGATTTAGAACGTCGAAACAACATTAAAATCAGGCTCGAAAAAGTTCCAGATGGAAAGGCGATTTGTGAGAATCAGTTAATCGCCTTGCTCAATAAAGTGATCGACGCCCCGATTAAAGAGGATGAAATTAGGGACTACCTTCCGCCGGCGTACGAAGCCCTTTGTCATCTCGATAAGAAGGAGATTATTAAGCGCTTTGTTTCGGTTGAATTTAATCACTTCCTCGAATACTACCGCGATGCGGGCGATCTTAATGTGAAGCCACGCGCGAATGATTCGCGACCCAGGAATTCAGGGCCACGTTCCGATAATAACCGCCGCGAAAGAGAGCAAAATTCTGATTCTAAGCGCTTTGCCATTAACATGGGCCGCTCCAATAAAATTAATGCCGGCGCGATTGTTCGGATCATTTGTGAAAACTGTGGCATTCCGTCGAGTCAGGTTGGAGAAATTTCACTCGGTCACGATCAGTCCTTTTTTGATGTCAAGAAGGCGTCGGCCGATGCCGTGCGTGAAGGCATGAATAATGTGAAGCTCGATGGCCGGAAGGTTACCATTCGTGCCGCGACTCCACAGGGAGGTGGGCAGGGCGGGGCTCGTCAACGCTCCGGTCGCCAAGGGCGTCCCGGCGGTCGTCGCCGTTAAAGAAGCGCGGGGCTCTGGTTCTTTTTCTGGCGCATGGCGTCGATCTGAATTTCCAGTTCGGGCGTTAGCCAGATATTTTGTGTAATCTCGAAGCGATCGTGGTCAGCAAACATTTTTTCGACAAGGATCCGCTCTTTGGTGAGATGGGTTTTGAGTAAGAGAACATAGTTTGCGCTTACTCCAGAAACAAACAGATCGGGATTTGCAATGCCTTGGGATTTTAACACGATCTCTAGCTCAGCCTTGAAGGCTTCGGAATCATTCCCTTTTCCTTTAAAGATAAAGATGCAAGGGCGGCTGGAGGGCATATTGAGATATTTATCAATGTCGGCGGGTTCTTTCCCGGTTAGGTCCTTATAGATTTCATAAAAGGCAACGCAGGATCCTTCGGCTAGATTTTTATCTAAAATCTGGACGACTTTTCCCTGATGGTCTTCCAGCGACTCGATGATGCGATCGTAAAGCCCTTGCTCACGATTATCGGCGGCTACTTTGACCAATAATTCGATGGTCTCGTCGGACTTATTTTTAATTTGGGTCAGGCCATGATAAACCGCGCTATAGCGGACATCCGCCGATTCGTCCCGCGCCAGTTTCATTAAGAGGGCAATGGCCTCGGGATTTGGATTCTCTTTTCCTGCAACGAGATGTTGCCCGATCAATCGCGCCGAAACACTACGTACGGGAGTGGCCGTATCTTCGGAACAGGCCTTGAATCCGGGAAGGAATCGTTCGTCAACCTCTCCCTTTAGTTTCCCTTGGGTAATCATCGCCAGCGAGTGAAGTCGCATTCCCGACTGGCCGATCACCAGCATTTCCTGAATCGAAATCGTTTTGGGTGCGGCTGGCGCGTTGGTGGGGATGGGGGCTTGGGCCAACGCAATGGATGCGGCGGCGAGCGATAAGCAAAGAGTTGTTTTGATCATTAGAGGTTCTCCTGAATCTTCAAGTGAGACCAAGATAGGAAACGATTCATTCAAAAACAAGAAGCATTGAGTAAAAGCACATTCCTCGGGTTTTTCATTTCCCCATTTTTATTTGTGCCTTTTCTCTCTTTTATGGCTATTCTCCCCCCCATCTTTTTTGACGTATTGAATCCAACGGGAATGATCCATGATCTATAGAATTGAAATCGGTTTAAAGGACGGTGTGCCGGATGCACGCGGACGCGGAGTGATCCATCGGGCGGCAGGAGCCTTGAAAATGGAACTTGCTGAGTGTCGCACGCGCGATATCTATAAAGTAGATGCCAGCATAGATGAAAATCTAGCCACTCAAGTGCAGAAAACCTTCACCGATCCCGTGGTCGGCGAATCCGCCATGGGCCGCCTTGCGGCACCGGTCGCATTTGATTGGTTGCTGGAGATCGGCTTCAAGCCCGGGGTCACTGATAATGTGGGCCGCACCGCCCGCGGAGCGTTGAAGGATATTGTCGGGCGCGAGCTCGAATGGGAAGAGCAGGTCTACACCTGCATTCAGTATTTTCTTTCCGGTCCTCTTTCCCGCGAAGAGGCTGAACATCTCGGTAAGGATCTTCTGGCCAATACGCTCATTCAGACCATCACCGTTTTCTCGAAAGAAGAATGGATGACGGCCGAGCCCGACATGAGCGCACCAATCTTCGACGATCATCCCGAAATTAAAGTGAATACCGTCGAGCTTCCTGATGATGATGCCGCACTCATAAAGATTTCTTCCGAGGGGATTCTTTCGCTTTCGCTCGAAGAGATGCGCACCATCCGATCCCATTATTTACGCGACAACGTAAAAGCGCACCGTACCGAACTGGGGCTTCCAGAATGGCCAACCGATATCGAACTCGAATGCATCGCCCAAACCTGGAGCGAGCATTGCTCTCATAAAATTTTTGCTGGCACGATTAACTATAAGGACGAGGAGACCGGCGAAGAAGAGGTGATTCATTCGCTCTACAAATCCTACGTCAAAGCCTCCACCAACAAAATTGCAGAGTCGATCGACTGGCTGGTTTCGGTCTTCACCGATAACGCCGGAATTGTAAAATTTAATGAAGACATTCACCTCGTCTACAAGGTCGAAACACACAACTCGCCTTCCGCACTCGATCCCTACGGCGGGGCAATGACCGGCATCGTCGGCGTTAACCGCGATCCGCTTGGAACAGGTATGGGCGCGGCGCTGGTTTCCAATGTTTGGGGCTATTGCCTCGGCTCGCCTTTCTACGACAAGGAAATTCCTGAAGGCCTGATGCATCCCCGTCGGATTCGCGACGGCGTTCATGAGGGCGTGATTGATGGCGGCAACCAGTCCGGCATTCCATATAGTCGGGGCTTCGAATGCTTCGACGAACGCTACCTCGGTAAGCCGCTCGTCTATTGTGGAACCATGGGCACCATTCCGGTGGAAGTCACCGGCGGTCCGTCCGAACGTAAAGAGATCGAAGTGGGCGACTGGACCGTCATGTGCGGCGGCCGTATCGGCAAGGACGGCATCCACGGCGCCACCTTCTCTTCCGAAGAATTGCGCGCTGAATCGCCCGCGCAAGCGGTGCAAATTGGCGACCCGCTCACTCAGCGCAAGCTCTACGAATTTATCCTCGAAGCCCGCGACCTCGGCCTCTTCCGTTGCATCACCGATAACGGAGCCGGCGGCATCTCCTGCTCGTTCGGGGAGATGGGAAAATATTCGGGCGGTTGCGAGTGCGAACTCGCCGGTGCGCCGTTGAAATACGAAGGGCTACAGCCTTGGGAGGTTTTAGTTTCTGAAGCACAGGAGCGTATGACCCTCGCCGTTCAGCCTGAATGCCGTGAGCAGTTTGAAGCACTCGCCAAACAACGCGATGTCGATGCCGCCTTTATGGGGAACTATAACGACTCCGGCTATTTCACGATCAAGCAGGATGGCAAGATTATCGCCAGCCTCGATATGGATTTCCTTTATGAGAAAGGCTGCCCAACCCTCGTTATGCCCGGAATCTGGAAAAAGCCAACGATCCTCGCACCAGTCGTCACACCGAAATCCGACTATTCCGAGACCCTCGTTGGTTTGATGGGAGACCTCAATCTCTGTTCGCGGGAATATAAGAGCCGCATCTATGATGGCGAAGTCAAAGGCCTCAGTGTCATCAAAAACTATGTTGGCGTGAATTCCAATGTTCCGTCCGATGCCACCGTCATGCGCGTGGAATACGACAACGACCGCGGCGCAATCTTGGCCGAAGGGATCAACCCGTGGTATTCCGATATCGATACCTACGACATGACCACCTCGGTGATCG
>JAOZSZ010000005.1:0-9750 GCA_029939385.1 Pontiella sp.
AGAGACGGATCGCATCGAACGCCAAGCGGAAATCGATGAGATTAAAGAATCAATGAAGGTTCTTTCTGAATTACCCCCTTATGAGGATGAAGTAACATTTCGTATTGGTCAGATCTACGCCGAAGTGAAACGCTATTGGGAAGGATATGTGCTTTTTGACTCACTTTATGAGAGTGATCGCGCGAGCGATATCGGTGAATCTTCAATGTTGCAGTCTGTTTTAATTCTATATGACGTACAGGAAATTGATCGGGCTGAAGAACGAATTCTTCGCTATTTGGATGAACGGCTTGATGGACAGTATGCACGGACCTTGCTTTCCTTGATGATTCGCGACAATTTGATTAAGCAAAATCTGGATAAAGTGATTGAGTTGCGTAAGTACGTCGAGATGCTTCCAGAGGCCTCGGATGAAACTGAGTTAATGCTGAGTTCAGATCTTCACTATATGCTGGCATTTGGCTATTTACAAAGAATGGATTATAAAGAAGCGGGCGAACAATTTGGTATAATTATTGATCAATATCCAAATAGTCCGTCACTTCCTGATTCCGTATACTATCGGGGCATGACCTTTATGCTGCTGGGGAATTATGAAATTGCCGTTAACGATTTCTTACTCTACCAGCAGAAATACAGTGGAGGTGGATTTCTTTCCGCATCCTTGTTTCGTCAGGCCGTCTGCTTGTTTGGGCTAGAAAAAATTAGTCAGGCCGAAGCGGCCTTTTCTAAATTCATTAAAGCTTATCCAGATAATGTACTTGTTTCGGAGGCATACAGCATGCGCGGCGATATCGAAGCCGCTAAGGATGGAGTGGATAATCCAAAAACTGAAGAAGATGAATACGATCCTCACACTCTTGATCGGGCGTTGGCGGACTATCGAAAGGCCATTGATAAAGCACAAGTCCCATCGCAAGCGTCCTATGCGGCCTTCCAAGCAGCCAAGGTATATAAGCTAGAGTTTAAATGGCAGGAAATTATTGATCTGATGAATTACTATATGGGAATTTGGGACGATAAGGCTGATGTGGCACAATCGGTGTTCTGGATTGGTCAATCTCAGATTGAATTGGGGCAGCTCGAAGAGGCCATCACAGCTTATCTAGAAGCGATTGAGCATTATGGAAATGATGTAGAACAGGAGGGCGTTGACAAAATCGTGCTCGAACTTATTTCTATTGCTGACTATCACTTGTCTGACGAGGATCGCCATGGACTTGCGGTTAGAATTAAACTTAAACTGACCTCAGTAGATATGAGAGCAACTGTTTTGAGACTTCGCATGAATGTTGCTTTAGCTCATTTGGAAAGCGAAGAGGCTGTCACGACATTGGGTGAGGAGCTTCTTTCCTCACAAGAAGATCTTTCTATAACGACTCCGATATCACTTGCCTTGATGTGTGATGCCGCAGTGGCAACGGGGGATACGGTTAAAATGGGCGTACTATACGACTATTTCGTAGTTAACTTTGAAGATTCGGATGAACTTTGGAGTGCCTATCGGGCCAAAACCTATCAGCAATTAGCCGAAGATGATTATGTAGGTGTCTTACAAACGATTGATGAATCTCAAGAGATTTTCGGTGCAGAATCCTTTATGGGATGGGCTCAGATCATTAAGGCCGATACCTTGTATCAGATGAAAAGCTATAAAGAAGCTGAAGATGCTTTTAATATGATCATGGGGGTTAGCGATTGGCGTGGACCATTATATGCTGAAGCGATGTATGGGATGGGGCAATGCCGAATGGCACAGGGGGATTATTCCACGGCCCATTCTTTCTTTCAGCGAACCTACTTATTATTTAAAGGATATGATGACGGAAAATGGGCGGCCGATGGGTATTTGTCTGCCGCAGATGCAGTAATAAAACTTGGTCGTGAAGAAGATGCTATGAATACGTGGAGACACATGCTTGAAGATGAATATGTGAATACGCTTCCGCAGGCTAATGTTGCTAGGGAAATGCTGAAAAAATACGGAGGTGCACTCTGATGAAGATAACCATTTTAAAATCTATAGTGATCGGAATTTTTCTTACTGGAGGCCTTGTTGAGGCAAAACCAGTATCTGCTGAACTCATGATGTCTGGTGGGCGTTCATGGAAAGGCCAAATTGTCGGACGTGATGGTGAATGGCTTGAGTTTTCCACTGGGAGATCGGCTCGGCCTATTCGTATAGGTATTAGTACAATTCAAGAATTAAAATTCCGCGTAAATATTGATGCTGAAAAATTATCAAAAATGAAAGCTAACCGCGAGTTTGATCGAATTATTATGGCGGTAGAAAGGGCCCTTGAACCTTTTTCCGAATATATCGATATTCCCTCGAACCTCACGAGATATAATGCGCTATTGATGGAATTATACTATCGCACCCAGAAATTTGATAAGTCGTTGGCGATTTCATCGAAGATTGCAGAAGATGATCGGGATATGGAGTTGCAACAAAAGGCTCAAATGTATCAGGCGTTAGCTCTTATTGACGCCGGGCGCCCAGATGAAGCAGAAAAGCTATTTTCTGAGTATGGTTGGGATGAGGATTTATCCAGCGATGCGGCTCCTGATAAGCTTTATATTACCGCAAAGCTTATGATGTTAAAAAAAGAATACAACAAGGCGATGGAGCTTGTTGCAAAGGTGATTGCGTTTAATAGTCAAGACCCAGATTGGATGCAACCATCGGAAATGTTATGTGCAGAGATTTACACAGAACTCGGTATGTATGATTCTGCAGAAGAGGTTTGTCGTGAAATCTTAATGTTGTATAGGAATACAGCTGAATATAATAAAGCAGAGCAACTTAAAGTTAGAATTGAGAAGTTGCGCGCTGAGCAAAAACTGGAAGAAAGTTTAAAATCTGAAGAAGCTTAACTGAAAAATGAGGAATAAGATGATGATGAAGAAAATTATTAAAATGGTATTTTGTTTGAGCTTAGTCGTGGGGCCTGTTGCCTTGGCACAGGAATCCACTGATACAGGTTTAGAAAAAGCTACTGGGTCAAAAGTTGAAACCACGCTTTGGCAGATGATTAAGCAAGGTGGTTGGTCCATGTATCCATTAGGATTATTTTCCATGGGAATGGTGTTTTTTATGGTACAAAATGCTCTTTCCTTGCGCGAAAAGGTGTTATTGCGTCCCGATCTTATGCCTGATTTTATTCAGCTGATGAAAGATAAGAGGATTTTAGATGCTCATACTCTATGTAAAGAAAATGAAACATTATTTACCTATGTATTTGCGGCGGGTCTAGAGCGTTGCTCCACTACCGGTGAAATCAATTATACTAAAATTAAGGAAGCCATTGAAGAAGCGAGTACGGAGGAAGTAACCCAATACATGAAGGCCGTCGATTATCTTTCAATCATCGGCGCAACAGCTCCTATGCTTGGACTGCTTGGTACGGTATCCGGTATGATTAAAGCCTTCCAGACGATTGGTTCGAAAGGTATGGGAAAGCCGGAAGAACTTGCAGGAAATATTGGTGAGGCTCTTGTTACGACAGCAACCGGTTTGATCATAGCGATTCCATGTATGTTGGCTTATTACTATTTCCGGAATAATTTTATTAAATCCACGGCAACGCTGGGTCGAAATATTGGAGCATTACTCGATACGTTAGAATCTGGTGAGTTACCGCTTGGATTCGAGAGTATGAAAAGTGATAAAAAAGCACCTGTTATTGCTGAATAACCCCCTTTGAACGAGGTTTAAAATGAAAATCAAAACCCCTCCTAAAGATGATGTGAACATCGATATGGCTCCCATGATCGATATGGTGTTCTTGTTGCTCATCTTTTTCATGGTGGCCTCTGTGGTAACGGAATTGGATAAGGTGAAGGTAGAAATTCCTGAAGCCGAATATGCCAAGGTTCCGGAAGATACCAAGGGGCGCATGATGCTCTCTGTGGATGCAAATAACCAAGTCTATGTGGGTACCGTTCCGGTGACTATTGATGAGCTCAAGGAGCTAGTTAATGACGAACTCGATCTTAATCCTGAATTGCGGATCTTGATCCGGGCGGATGAGAGGGTTGAGTATAAAACCAATAAAGACATAATGATTGCATGTGGTGAGGTTGGTGCAACCGATCTTATCTATGCAACCTTTGAGGAATAGCCATGAAACTGCTTGATGACCTAATGAATAAAAAGGCCGAGCTACAGATTACCCCGTTGATTGACGTGGTTTTTCTATTGCTCATCTATTTTATGGTAACCGCCTCTTTGATCCAAAAAGAGGCCGATCTCTCCTTTATGCTTCCGGTAAACATTCCTTCGGATGAGCCTATTCAACTCCCGATTGAAGTATTGATTGAGGTTACCGAACTTGGCGATGTTATGATTGAAGGTATGATTTTCGGGCAGGGAGAGACTAATTTAGATGATCTTATCTATCAGTTAATCACCTTACGCGAAGCAGCTGATTCGTCGGCCAGTGATCTTATTGTGAATATTCTTCCGGCTGATAAAGCCTTGCATGGGCGAATTGTTAAAGTAATGGATGCTTGTGCTGCAGCACAGGTAAAGAATATGTCGTTCAGTATGTCGATGTAGGGATAGGGGAGAATATGTCTAATAAACCAAAGAAACGGTTTTTCGCGAATCATTCTAAATCAAGTGCTGTTGTGATTAGTTTGGTCATTCATGCCATACTAATTGTTGTCGCTTTGTCATTTGTTGCCGTCACTGTTATTCAGAGGGAAGATAATCAATTTGCAGGAAAGCAAGTGGTTCGTCCGCGCAAGCAGCTCAAGAAGTTAAAGGTGCCTGTGAAAATCAAGAAGCAACGTAAACCTAAGCTTCGCAAGCGATTAGTTGCCAAAAACCTTAACCGGAAAATTCCAGAAATCCAAATGCCGGAAATCACAGGAATTAAAGGTGGGATTGGTAGCATGGGAGGGGATGGAGGGGTTTCGGGGATTGGATTCAGTATGCCTGAAATTGACTTTTTTGGGGCAAAAGCTAAAGGTGAAAAAGTAGTCTTTGTGGTTCACTTTGGTCCAATGACAGGGGTCGGATTAGATGCCACTCCGTATACTCGGATGACGGCATATATCATACGAAAACGTTTGGAAGATATGGTTGTAAGCATGCCTGAATATACGCTCTTTAATGTGATTTCTTATTATGTTTATGATGCAGTTGCGATTGCGCCTTCAATGATGTTAGCAACAGCAGATAATAAGCAGAAGGTTGTGAACTGGATGGAGTCAGTAAATCCATTAGAAGGAAATTATGACAACTGTTTTGATTGGAAAGGGGCTCGGCAAAGCATTAACCAAGCAAAAGGAAATTGGCCGACCCTTGTTGATCATGGCCTTCCATTTTATTCGCTAAAGTGGGCTTATCCTTATCAAGTTCCACAAAAAACTGCGGGGAAGTATTTACCTGAAGGAAAAAATTACATTCATTGGAGTCGCGGTGTGGCTTGGGCGATTCTAACCCAGAAGCCAGATACCATCTTTGTTCTAACAACAAACTATGTTGATAGTTGGGGTTTAGGTGATGATGGTGAACCTAGTAAAATAATGGCTTCCTATAAGAAAATGTTTATGGATATCTATGGGCCAGATAAAAAGACTTGGCCAACGATTAATGTCGTGGTTTTGACTAACGCTGGTGCGGGTTCTCAAGGGGCATATAATGTTCTTAATTCCCAGTTTAGTCCCATTTGGAAAGGTACAAAGGGGACCGGTTCGGTTATTGAAGATATTTCTGAGTATATGACAGAAGAGGAGAAGGAATTAATGCATCAGTATCGTTTAGAATACGGTACAAGCCGAAAGTAAAAAGAGCATTTCGTCTTACTTATATGATTGATGCTACCCTCTAGATAGTGCCCTGATCATTCAGGGCACTTTTTTCTTATAGTACTTTTGTTTTAATTTCTAGGTTGGCCTGCTTTGCCGCATCCGGTGAGCAGAGAACGGATACTTTGTTATTTTCGAAGGCTCTATTCAAAAGGTCTCCAAATGCATTAAAATGTTCCTGAGTGGTTGCCAGAACTTCATCCCGTAATTTTTGGCGCTCCTTGTTGGTGTAATTAAGTAGATAATGCATCGTGCTAAAATAACCCTTGGTATCTGGGAGCTGATAACTATCGAGCTGGGCAATGGCTCCAATCAGTGCTCGAGTTAACTCATCCTCGCTGAGGTGTAAGTTTTTAAGATAATCACCGGTGGCTTTATAAACTTCAAGCGATGCGTTCAGATTTGGATCACGATAGGAGGCAAATACGAAGGCTCCAGAACGCATGTCAAATGTGCACATGCCGCCATAGGCTCCGCCTTGTACTCGGATTTTTTCCCAGAGCCAGGCGGTTTGAAGATAGCGGGTAATGACCAGAGCGGATCCATGCAACGTATAACCGACATCGAAAAGATTGGCAGAGCAACCTACATAATTTACCTGTGAAGGCGCCGTTAATGCCTCCGACGCGGGCAAGCAGGTAGGATTCCAGGTTTTTGCGGAAAAGGTTCCTTCACTAGGGAGTTTATCGATAAACTTTTCCAAAGATTGAAAAATACGGGGGAGGGCGGTTTCGTCACTCGTTACGTTGATCACGATATGTTCGCGATCGAGTAGCTTCTTCTGAATTTTTTCTAGTCGTTGGGAAACGGCAGGCCAATCTTCTTCAATATCATTTACGAGTTTCCGAATGAAAAATAAAGCATCTACCCCACCGATCTGTTCGTTGAGCCAGAGCGCTTCATTGTAATGTGCCTTAAGTCGGCTCATTACCGCTAAGTGTCCTCGCGGAATAATAGCGGTTTCGAGTTCAGATTTGTGTTCGAGCACAATTTGTTTAAAGCGTGCTTGGTTTTTAAAATCAGTTTCCAAGAGGACATCATGCATGATGTCGAGCAACTCATTAGTTTGATCAATCATACATTTTCCGCGAAGGAAAAAGCGGGTAATGCCCGTGTTGGTATCTTCTTTTGCAGAGAGGAATGGTGTGCCGTAAATCCCTCCAGTTTTCTTGGCAATTCGGTGTGAGAGTGAAACATAATCCTCTTTTTGGGTCCCCATTTCTAGCAGTATGCTAGCCAGTAGTGAGGTGTAGGGCAGGTCCTCTTGATCCAAACCGTGCAGATCCAGACCGATGTCGAGGTAAAGAATACCATTCGTAAATAGATTGTGTGTGAGGATCGTTGCACCCTTCAATTTAGTTTCATCACGCTCAACGATTCGAATGGTTTTATCAAGATCGTCGCGCTGGAGTAGAGGGATTGTGGCGATGGCTTCGGCCGAATCGGGCGTGGATTGCATCTCTATTAAATGCTTCGTATTCGTGATGATTTGTTGAAGTTCAGCCTCATTCATTTTTGATTTAGCACGGGCTAGTCGTTCTTTTTCTTCTGACTCAGTGCGTATGGATTGCTCCGCATCAGGAGTGAGTACGATCGTGCTGCGATGGTGGTTATCTATAAAGTATTCTTGGATCAGTTTTTCGAAGTAGCCCTCCTGCTCGCTATGTTTTTTGACGGCTTGTAGCGGAGCTTCAAAGGCAATGAGTTCCAGAGGGTCGGTGTCGTAGATCCAAGCGTTGAGTGATTTTAAAAAGAGAGATAATCCGCGCGGGAACCCGCCTGTATTATTTTCACGTAAATCGAATTCGAAACTATTAATTGCGGCCTCAATATCGTCACGCATAATACCGTTTTTCACTAAATCTTGTAAGGTTTGGTGAATCAGTGCTTCAGCTTTTTCAAGGTCTGTAGCTTTAATTCCCTTGAGGCCGATGGAGTACATCATTTGAGCCATGTGGGTTTCTAGTCCGCCGCCCGTGATGTCTTCACCCAGTCCAGATTCGATGAGTGCTTTGCGTAAGGGCGATCCCGCTGTACCAAGAAGAATATGATCCAGTAATTCTAAGGCAAAAACACGCTCCGCGGCGGTTGGCGGTGGAAGTAGCCAGTTGATAGTGAACATCGGGGTTTGATTTTCATCATCAGCCGAAACGGCAAAAGGCTTTTCAATGCGTAGGGGTTTCGATAGCGGGGGCTGAATCTTAATTTCAGATTTTGGATCAATCTTTTTAAAATCTTTTAGATATTCTTCAATCATTTCAAATCGCTTTTCGACGGGGTCGTCTCCATAGAAAAAGATGAGTGAATTGGAGGGGTGATAAAAGGATTCGTGGAAGGCCTTGAATTGCTCATAGGTTAGATTGGGAATATATTGTGGATCCCCGCCGGAGTTAAATCCGTAGGTGGTGTCGGGGAAAAGGGATTGTTGAGAGGCTTCCATTAATAGAGAATCTGGGGAGGAATAGACGCCTTTCATTTCGTTATAAACTACACCTTTATAGGTTAATTCCTCCTCGGGTGATTCCAATTCGTAGTGCCATCCTTCTTGCATGAAGAAATCTTTGGTTATGCGGGGGTGGAAAACAGCGTCGAAGTAGACGTCCACAAGATTATAAAAATCCTTTAGATTTTGGCTGGCGAGGGGATAGCAGGTTTTGTCTGGATAGGTGAAGGCATTGAGGAATGTTTGAAGCGACCCTTTGAGTAATTGAACAAAAGGATCCTTTGCGGGATATTTTTTTGATCCGCACAGTACGGTATGTTCAAGAATATGTGCTATTCCTGTTGAGTCCGACGGGGGGGTGCGGAATGCAATACCAAAGCATTTGTTTTCATCATTGTTCTCCATGGAAACAATTTCCGCACCGGTTGGAATATGGCGGTATATTTTGGCATCTGTATTGAGTTCTTTGATTTTTTCGCTACGCACAAATTCAAAATTCTTCATCTGTATAATTCCCATTGTTAAATGCAGGAATTGATACAGGATTCATGGATTAGAGGCTATCTGATTTACTAAATATTAAAGGATAGATTTATTCTTTTCTTTCTCATTGGAAAAGAGCCCTAAGAAAAGGGGCGGAACTTGTTCTAATTGTGTATTGGATTAATAAATCGTTTGTTTCGAATCGATAGAGGGAACTTAATATTATTGAAACCCATTCTAAATATGGATAGGGGAATGATCGTGATTGCAGATGTTAGATGCAATGCTAAGATGCGCGGACTTTTTAGAATCTAAAGGAAAAATGGGGCGAGTGAGGCTATGTTAAGCGAATTTTTAGTGATTACTATCGGAGCGATTCTGGTGAACAACTTCGTGCTGTCGAAGTTTCTCGGGATCTGTCCATTTTTGGGGGTTTCAAAGAAGCTGGATACCGCATTGGGGATGTCCGGTGCAGTAGTCTTTGTAATGACGCTGGCCTCGTTGGTTAGCTCATTAATTAATAAGTTCCTCCTGGTTCCCATGAAGCTTGAGTTCCTTCAAACACTGGTCTTTATTGTGGTGATTGCCTCGTTGGTGCAATTGGTGGAAATCATCTTGCAAAAGCTTAGTGCCAAACTCTACGACAGCCTCGGTATCTTTCTGCCGCTTATCACCACCAACTGTGCTGTACTCGGTTGCGTGGTTCTCAATGCCAAGGCCGCACCGGAAGCCATTCAGTCTACATGGTATGGAGCAACAATCTATGGCTTTTGTTCTGCCGTTGGTTTTGCGCTGGCATTGATTCTCTTTTCTAGCCTACGCGAAAAGCTTGATTTGGCTAATGTGCCAAAAGCCTTTGAAGGTACGGCCATTTCGTTGGTTACAGCGGGTATTCTTGCCATGGCCTTTATGGGTTTTTCTGGGTTAGTTTAAGGATTTAAAATTATGAATGTAGCATTAATAGCAATTATAGCAGCCGGAGTACTCGGCGCCGTTTTGGGGGTGAT
>JAOZSZ010000005.1:9850-18219 GCA_029939385.1 Pontiella sp.
GGTGACTGCGCCAACACGGTGCGTTCGCTCTATAACGGGGTACGTGACTGTCGGTCTGCGGTGCTCGTTGCGGGCGGCGCAAAAGGATGTGACTACGGTTGTCTTGGGTTTGGTAGTTGCGCGGATGCCTGTCCGTTCGGTGCGATCGAAATTCGTGATGGCCTCGCCGTGGTACACCCTGAACTTTGCGTTGGCTGTGAAAACTGTGTAGCCGCATGTCCGAAAGATTTAATTATTATGGTACCCGCTGCCGTGGAGGTACACGTTTATTGTAATTCCCCTGAAAAAGGAGCCGCTAAACGTCAGGTTTGCAAGACCTCATGTATTGCCTGCCGAAAATGTGTAAAGGCTTCCGGAGAGGAGGATCATATGCTTGTGGACGGCTTCCTGATTCGTACCAACTATGAAAACCCGCCGCCGGTTGATTTGGTTGAAGCTTCCGCATGTCCGACTACAGCGTTGCGCCTCGCCACTCAACATGCCGCCGGCGCGTATCAAGGAGTTTCGAAATGAGCGATAAACCCAGAAAATTTAAAGGGGGCGTGCATCCGCAGGACAGCAAGGCCCTTTCGGCCTCCAAGCCAATCCAGGATGCGCCGCTACTTGATTCGTATAAAGTTATCATGCACCAAAACATTGGTGCCCCGCCCGAGTTGGTGGTGAAAAAGGGGGATGCCGTTAAAAAGGGGGATCTGCTGGCTAAAGCCGGTGGATTTGTTTCTGTTCCCTTACATGCTCCCACTAGCGGAACCATCAAAGCGATCGACAAATGTCCCGGCCCAACGGGTATGGCTGTTCCATCCATTGAAATTACGGCAGATGGTGAAGATGAGTGGGGCACAATATTCGAGCCACTTGTTGAGTGGGAGAATACGGATCCATCCGAGCTTAAACAGCGCGTATGGGATGCTGGAATTGTTGGAATGGGCGGCGCAGGATTTCCTTCGCACGTCAAACTCTCTCCTCCGGAAGGGAAGACGATCGATACGCTTATTCTTAATGGAGCCGAGTGCGAACCCTATCTCACCGCCGACCACCGCATCATGCTTGAGCAGGCTGAAGATGTTGTGCTCGGGGCGGCAATCATCGCCCGTATCCTAGGATTAAAAACGGCCGTGATCGGCGTCGAAGATAACAAACCCGATGCGATTGCTAAACTTCAAGAAGTGGCTGAGAAATATAACGTCAAGGTGCAAGCTCTTCCCGTTAACTATCCACAAGGCGCCGAAAAGCAGTTGATTTATGCCATCACGGGTCGTGAGGTTCCTGTTGGAAAGCTACCAATGGATGTTCATTGCGTCGTCCAGAACGTTGCCTCTGCCGTGGCGATTGCTGAGGCCGTCGTCAAGGGTCGCCCGTCGATTGATCGAATCACCACCGTGACTGGCAAGCCGGTTGTCAATCCCGGTAACTGGCGCTTTCGTTTGGGAACTTCAATTGAAAAAGCGTTGGAACTTGCCGGTGGCGTTAATGTACAACCCGCCAAGTTGCTCCTTGGCGGCCCGATGATGGGGATCGCCCAGAGTTCGTTGGGCGTAACGGTGATGAAAAACACTTCGGGTATCCTATTAATTGCGTCCGATGAGGTTTCGCTCTACACCTCCGAGCCATGTATCCGTTGCGGACGTTGCGTCGAAGTTTGTCCTATGGGAATCTTACCTGCCACCATCAGTCAGGCCGTTGAAAATAAACGTTTTGACTGGGCCGAGGAGCTCAATGTTATGGCCTGTATTGAATGTGGGTCGTGTAGTTATGTTTGTCCATCACACCGTCCGTTGAACCAGCACTTCAAGCGCGGTAAAATCGAAATCCAAGCTCAACTTAGAAAAAAGAAATAGAGAGTCTGATTATGTCGGAAATAGAAACACCCCCAATACAGATGCCTGATCCTTCCCGATTAGTGGTCAGCAACTCGCCCCACATTCGGGACACCCAGAGTATCCATAAAATCATGTTCACGGTAGTCCTGGCCATGTTACCCGCCTGTCTAGCGGGCATTTGGTTCTTTGGATTTGCCGCGCTAAAAGTTTTAGTGCTCTGTACCGTCTCTTGTGTGGTAATCGAAGAGAGCTGGAACAAGTTGATGAAGCGCGCCTCCTCATGGAAAGACGGTAGTGCCATCTTGAGCGGTATTTTATTAGGGATGAATCTTAATGCAGGGGTCCCTTGGTGGGTTTGTATCCTCGGCGCCCTTTTGGCTATTATTCTTGGGAAACAACTTTTTGGTGGTTTAGGCTACAACCCCTTTAACCCTGTACTTGTTGCGCGCGTCGGTCTATTGATTGGTCTTCCTGAAATTATGACCACGTGGAATACACCGCAGGCGGGTAAGATGGTGGTGGATACGGTTACCGCCGCCACGCCGCTCAGTCTGGAGCCAGGCGTAACTTCGCTCGGAAATTTGCTTTCTGGAAATGTTGGGGGCTGCCTTGGAGAAACCTCAGCGATTGCGCTACTCCTTGGCGGCGCGGTGCTCATGGCCTTTAAATTAATTAAGTGGCAAGTGCCATTGGCCTTCATTGGAACCGTTTTTCTTATCACGGGCGGGGCACATCTTATTAGTCCAGAAACCACCCACTCTCCCCTTTTTCACGTTCTCTCCGGTGGGCTCCTGCTCGGTGCCTTCTTCATGGCGACCGACATGGTCACCTCTCCGATGACAAAAAGAGGCGCATGGATATTTGGTTTAGGTTGTGGAATCATGACCAGTGCCATCCGCCTGTGGGGTAGCTATCCCGAAGGCGTTAGTTTTTCCATCCTGTTTATGAACGCGCTCACGCCGCTCATCGACCGGGGTTCAATTAGTAAACCATTTGGCTACGTTGCGCCGCTAAAAGAGGAAACAAAATAATGAATGCGCAGAAAATAAATATTCCAAAGCTTGGGATCTTTCTTGGAGTCATTGCAGCCATTGCTGCCGGCTTATTATCATTCGTTTCTGCCTCCACCGAGACGGCCATTAAAGTGAACCTACAGAAAAAAACCGATGCCGCACTGGAGCAGGTTCTGCCTGCATTCGATGCGGTCGATACGATGATCCTTCATTCTGAAGAGGGTTGGCCAGTCAGGTTCTATATGGCCAAGAAGGATGGGGCACTCGTTGGTTATGCGGGGGAGGTTATTACGCCCGAAGGATTTTCGGGTGATGTCACCGTTATGGTTGGACTGGAACTCGATGGAACGATTCGTACGGTGATCGTTACCGCCAATACCGAAACCCCAGGTTTAGGAACTGCTGTAACCGATCGAAAAGTACAAAAAACTATTTTCGATCTCGTAAAAGGAGGGCAAGAAGCCTCTGGCCTTGCACCCAATGTCTATCTTGATTGGTATGGAAGTAAGAAGGCGGAAAATGAACGTTGGGCAATCATTAAAGACGGCGAAGAGATCAATGGTAAAACAGGCGCCACCATCACCAGCGCGGCCATCGGCGGCGCGGTCTATGCCATCGGAAAAACCTGTATTGAAAATCTCGAAGAGCTTTCAAAAGGAGCAGAATAATGGCTAACGAATTCTCCAAAGGGCTTTGGAAAGAAAATCCTGTATTAGTACTCCTGCTCGGAATGTGTCCGACGCTAGCCGTAACATCGAGTGCTACAAACGGTCTGGGTATGGGCGTGGCCACTATGTTTGTTCTGATCGGTAGTAACGTCGTGATTTCTGCCATGCGCAAGATCGTCCCCAAAAAGATTCGGATTCCGGTATACATTGTGGTGATTGCCACCTTCGTGACGGTCGTCGACCTGCTGATGCAGGCGTATGCCCCGACCGCGCTCTACGATGCACTCGGTATTTTTATTCCGCTTATTGTGGTGAACTGTATTGTCTTAGGTCGTGCCGAAGCCTTCGCTTCGAAGAACAGCGTTGGTAAGTCGGTTCTCGATGCACTCGGCATGGGGCTGGGGTTCACACTCGCGCTTGTCGCCCTCGGAGGAGTTCGCGAATTCTTGGCCAGCGGATCGTTGTTCGAGATCAAATTGATCCCCGGTTGGACCACCGACTTTATGCTCATGACCTCCGCGCCCGGCGCCTTCATTATCCTCGGTCTCTTTTTGGCCGGCATGAACGCAATGAACATGCGTAAAGCCAAAGCCGCAGGAAAAACCTATAAATCCGCCAGCCTCGATTGCAGCTCCTGCAATATTTGTGATTTAGGTGGTGTAGATTAGCGATCATGGCGATTTTTAAAAATAGTGGTTTTGGATTAGTCATTATTTGCATTTTAGTAGGATGCGCGATGCCGAATGGGTATTACCAACCCGCCACGGTTGTGGACGGTGTCATCAGCAATCCTCGGGTGGGTTGGAGGGGCTATTCGGTGAAGGTTCCCGATGGGTTTGAAGTTTTCGATCCGGCTACGGCTAATTCGGATTCGCCGGAGTTGACCCAACTCCAGAAATGGTGCCTATGGGATGGCGATCTCTATTCGCGTTCTATGGCTATTGTTTATACCGAAAGTTTTCTGCTGGAGGATCCGAAGGGGCGGGGCTTTATCTTTTTTGCTTCCGATACGCTTGAACTATCTGCCCCGTGGTCCACATGGCTCTCCCCAGAGAAGGAGTATTTTCTTAGGAAAGCGATTAATGACAAGCTTGTTTTGATTAATGATACCAAAGCCTATGCCGAGGTGTTGACCCTTAATGGGCAGCGGGCGTGGCATATTCGAGGAACGGCCAAACCTTATTTTAAAAAGAAACCATTAGGCCAAGCCTATGAAGGTTATTTTATTTTAGGAAATATGAAGGAAGCCTTTTGGATAGAAGGTTGGGCGCCGTTTTCCGAGCGGGAATACTTGAGTGAAAAGATCCGCGAAATGGCCGAAAGCCTAGAGGTTAAGTAGGCTTGGGATTATTTTGGCAGGGATAGACCGCCAGCGGTCCGCTCATGGGCTGCTGTCTTGCTTTGCAGGTGAGCGATGCCGCTCTTCGCTTGCGCCCTACTTTTTCCGCAGATCGATCCAGTAGGTGAGGAGTTCTTTATTGCGATTGTGAGCCTTTGAAGAGAGTTTGAAATAAAGAAAGGCATCAAGAAAACCTTTGTGCTGTAGGAATCGTTGGGGACGTCGGCCTTTTGTTTGTTCGAAACGAAGCTGGTTGCTCATGATATCAGCAACTTGATAGATGGCTTGTTTGGGTACCCGTACGTTCTTGCACATTCCTTGTAGATGTTGGTGAACCGCTTCGCGCGTGGCATCGTGTGGTGAAGTACCGGATTTAATAAGTTCTTTTGCGAGGAATTCGTGATATTCACCAAAAATTAATGCGAAAAGTAGCGTGGGATGAACGGGTAGGTTGGCCTTACGCCACCGATCCATTTGTTCTAATGTTTGAATCACCCAGTCATGGCGTATCTTATCTTCTTCGATCCAGTGCGAGAAATCGTGGAACATGGGATGAAGCAGGTCAGATTTTTCCAGCCATTGAAAAACAGCTTTAGCGTGTCCACAGAAGAAAAGTTTTTGCACTTCTTCATACATTCGTGATGGAGCGGCGAGTTCGAGTTTGTCTTTATTGCGACAGATAGACTGGTAGGCCTGTTCTTCAATCTCGAAACCGAGAGTTCCTGCAAAGCGTACTGCGCGGATCATGCGGACGGGATCTTCGGTAAAGCGTTTGTCGGGATCTCCAATAACGCGAATGATCTTTTTCTTTAGGTCTTCGAGTCCGCCCGCATAGTCAATAATGGAAAAGTCGACAATGTTGTAGAAAAGGGCGTTGATCGTGAAGTCGCGGCGAAGAGCATCTTCTTCAGGGGTTCCAAACACATTGTCGCGCATAACCATACCGTCTTTTCCAGTGCTAAATTTTTTCTCGGAATGGATGGTTTCGTCTTCAGGGACGGGGGCACGGAAGGTAGCGGTTTCAATAATTTCACCGCGGAAGAGAATGTGGGCGAGCCGGAAGCGGCGTCCGATCAGTCGACAGTTACGAAACATTTTTCGAATCTGTTCGGGAGTGGCATTGGTGACCACATCAAAATCTTTTGGATGACGATCAAGGAGTAGATCGCGTACGGCCCCGCCAGCGATGTAGGAGGTGTAACCCTCATCTTTTAGGCGATAGAGCACTTTTATGGCGGCGGAGCTAATATTCCGGCGACTGACGTTGTGTTCTGGTCTTTTTAGAACTACAGGTTCCATAAATAAGGGAGGGAATTGAAAGTCGATTAAAAGAGAAAAGCAAAAACCCTCCATCAAGTGGCGGGTTTTTGTTTTTTTGGAAGTAACGTCTAGGCGTCGAGGTGTTCTTCAATCCATCGTAGAATGACATCAACGATTTTATTGACCTGTGCTTCGGAGAGTTCTTTTCCTTTCTCGATTCCAAAAAACTCCTCAAGGCTATCGCGATCATTACAACCAGCGGCATGCTGGGCAATAAAAACGGGATGTCCTTTGGTCGGGGTTTGCCGGCCATCATTTTTGGGGTTAGCAGGAGCAAGGCGTTTATTCACAAAGTCGGTCGCATGCAGCCGCAAAATATCCATTCCGCGTGAAGTGACGTATTCTTTTTCGGGATCACCCAAAGTGAATTTTTCAAAGCGCCCATCATCTGAGAGTTTCTTTTTAAGCGCGTTCCATTCTTTATTTGATAGTTTTGCCACGGTTTAATCCTCAATAATAAGAGTTCTTACACAAGCGACAGAGTCTAAGTTAGTTAGGTGTGCTTAAGCAAGTGTTAGCTAATAATATTTGATAGTTTTTATTGGCCCTCAATTTGATATGGATGCGATGTTTGAGAAAGGGGGCAACGGAGTTGGCTTAAATTTCGTGTTCGGGATGAATCATTTATCCAATTTAAACCAAAATTTTCAATAGTTTCAGTGTTTCTAATAAAGAGTATGGAGAGCCTGTTGTCTATGATGGGGGGCTATATAAACCGTAGCCATAAAAAAAACTTCGCCGAAATTGACGAAGTTTAGAAAGTGGTGAGCCGGCTGGGGCTCGAACCCAGGACCCTTTGATTAAAAGTCAAATGCTCTACCAACTGAGCTACCGGCCCACAAAATTTGTGGTTTCATGCGAGAGGAAAATAGATTCTTTCTCGTAAAGAAGCGCATTTTTTATAGGAACCAATCCGTCGTGGCAAGTGCTAATTTACTGTTTTCTTTTTGTTTTAGTCATCGGTGGATTTTGGGTATGCTAATCCTTAACTAGGTTGGTTAACTTGAAGGGGATAAGATGAATGTTGTTGGGTTGATTTTGGGAGGTGGTGCGGGAAGTCGTTTGCAGCCATTAACGCGTGAGCGTTCCAAGCCGGCGGTTCCGATTGCCGGTAAATACCGTTTGGTGGATATTCCAATTAGCAATTGTATTAATAGCGGTATTCGTCAGGTTTTTCTTTTAACTCAATTTAATAGTGTTTCGTTACATCAGCATATCGGAATGACCTTTCGATTTGATCAGTTTAGCGGAGGGCATGTCCGCATTCTTGCGGCGGAGCAAACTCCGGATTCGGAGGGCTGGTTTCAGGGGACCGCAGATGCAGTACGCCGTTCTATGCGTTATTTTATGGATGAAAACCCTGATCTGGTAGTGATTCTTTCTGGTGATCAGCTTTATAGGATGGATTTAAAGGATGTGATTAAATCTCATTTGGCCAATGGTGCAGATTTAACCATTAGTACTAAACCTGTTGCGCGAAAAGATGCCGGTTCGCTTGGTATTATGCAGGTGGATAAGAAGGGGCAGATTATTCGATTCTTGGAAAAACCAGGTGATGGCTCGTTGCTGGATGAGTTACGAGCTCCATTTTATGAGGACGAGTGCTTTTTGGCGAGTATGGGAATTTATATCTTTAATACAGATATTTTGAAAAAATTATTAATTGAGAGTGATGAAATGGATTTCGGGAAACACATCATTCCCAAGGCGATAAAATCACATAAGGTCTATAGCTATATTTTTGATGGTTATTGGGAAGATATTGGAACCATTCGATCTTTCTGGGAGGCCAATTTGGCACTCACCGATCGCCTTCCCCAGTTTTCATTCTATGAAATGAGTGCCCCCATTTATACGCATATGCGGTATCTTCCTCCTTCCAAAATTAACCAGTGCGATCTCAGCCGTTGTTTGCTTTCGGAGGGTTGTATTATTAGTGGGAAGCGCATTGATCATGCCGTGATCGGGCTCCGTGCGTTAGTGGGCGAGGGGACTGAAATTGAAGATTCTATTATTATGGGTGCCGATAACTATGAGCATGGAGAAACGATGCATGTATCGAAGGTTCCTCTCGGAATCGGCAAGAATTGTATCATTAAGCAGGCAATTATTGATAAAAATGTTCGGATCGGGGATGGAGTGATTATTTCTCCTGAGGGTAAGTCGGAAGATATCATTACCGATCTCTATTGGATTCGTGACGGAATTT
>JAOZSZ010000110.1 GCA_029939385.1 Pontiella sp.
AGAAAATTGATGGCTGAGTCCGGCCTAAAGAACAGCATGAAGGGGTTTGGTTTTCAGCCGAGCTGGCCCACCCATAATCGCTTCCTGCGCATCCCGCTCGACCATGTCCTCCATTCACCGGAAATCATCCTCCACCACCGTATGGTGGGCAACGATGTTGGTTCGGACCATTTACCCGTCATCGTGGACTTTTCAATCCTCCAAAAATAAAGGAATAGCATCCTCGCGAAGCCCTTCATGTCATGAGATTTAATCCGTACTTCTGTTTTCTTGTCTTAAACGGCCCGCCAAGACAAAGCATAGTCCCGATCTGATATTTTCCACAGCAAGGCATCGTCTGCCGCTGAGTTTCCCGGGGTAATCACTAGTCCTGGAGCCACCTGTAGATGAGGATAGGTCTTTCGAAAGGCCGTTATCCCTCGGGTATCATGCTTTGAAGGGGTCGTGCTCAGCTTCACTTCAACGGGGTAGAATATGCTATCGCGCTCCAGTAAGATATCTACTTCAGCGCCGCCATGCGAACGCCAGTGATGCAGAATAGGAGGAACCGCTTCCGCCGCCATCAACTTACGGATCTCCGCCATGACAGCCGACTCAAATAACGCTCCAGCAAGGGGATGGCCGGCCAAGGCTTCTGGCGAAGAGATGCGCTGGAGAAAACAAACCAGTCCCGTATCAGAAATATAACCTTTTGCCTTTCCGGCAATTCGTTTGAGCGAGTTTCCACTGTAAGGAGAAACTTCAAACCACTGAAACGTTGCCTTCAGCACCCCCAGCCACCGCCGAGCGGTTTGAGGGGTCACTCCAATTTCCCGTCCAAGCTTGGAGTTATTAACCTCCTGCGAGGTCAGCGCAGCCACCAACTGGACAAACCGCCCGAACTGTTGCCAATCCCCGATATCCATCAGGAGGCGCGCGTCCCGTTCAATGTATGTCCTGAAATATCCGCTGAAGAAATCGGGAAGGAATTCAAGAGGCAAAGTATCCGCCGCCGGCAACCCACCCCGCCAAAGCTGTTCGTAGACGGATCGCGAGGAACTGCGCGCGCGGAGTCTCGTCAAGGCCCGCTCTGGACTAGAAAGCCAGTGTTTCAACCAGAATCCGGCATCGACATCCTCCGAAATCTCTGCCCAAGAAAACCCTTCCAAATCCAAAAATACCGCCCGACCAGCCAAGCTCTCTGCCAATGTTTTCATCACCGACCACTGCTGACTACCGGTTAAGATGTACCGTCCCGGCTGACGATCTATATCCACCCTGCGCTTGATGCATGACACCAGTTCCGGCGCATATTGGATTTCATCCAGAATCAGAGGCGAAGGATGATTGTCCAGAAAAAGGTCAGGATCCTGCCGCGCATTTCCCACATCAATCGATGGATCGAAAACGACCATGGAATAATCCGGAAAAATATGTTTCAGCAACGTACTTTTCCCTACCTGCCGCGCCCCCGAAAGCACCACCACGGAAAAATGCTCAACCATCGACTTCAGCTTGCCTGCAACCATTCTTTGTTTAAACATAACTTGATAAATAGTGATTTAATCACCGTTTATCAAGTTTTATTTGATCAACAGAATCCATAGGAGGAAGAATTTCCCTTCTAAATTTTACAGCAACCTACCGAGCAATCCGTTCAATTTTTCGAGCCAAACATTAAATCCCTCACGTTCATAATCGTGATCTAAAGAAACGAAGCCCTTCTCTGCGAAACTTAGAGCCCTTTGCGTTAAAAATAACCCCCATCCTGCTGAAGGAAATTATCGGGGATTTCCGCGAGGAAGCGGGAGGGGTCCAGAAAGATCATGCCGCCGTCGCGTTGGCGGCGCACCAGGGGGGAACAGAGAAATAATTCATCTTCGGCGCGGGTGACGGCCACATAGAACAGGCGTCGCTCTTCGGCATCGCCGGAGTCTTCCGTTGCCTTCTTGCTCGGAAACATATCTTCATTCAAGAAAAGGACAAAGACGGCTTTCCACTCCAGCCCTTTCGCTTGATGAATGGTGGAAAGACGAAGTGAATTTTTGTTTTCCTCTTCGGAGGGGGCCTTTGAATTCTCGGTATCAAGATTAGACAGCAGGGCAATCTCGGAGAGGAAGGACTCGGTGGAATCAAACTTGACGGTGAAGTCGATCAACCCATCGAGGTCTTCGGTACGGAACTTATGGTTGTCGAAATTTTCGATCATATATTCGGCATAAAAGGCCTTCTTAAAACGGAAGATAATTTCACCGGGATCGTTTTGGAGATTTTCTTCACGGTAGGCAAGGAATACGGGTTTGATGGCCTCCCAGCCTTCGCGAGCAACAACGGGCAGTGCGGCAAGAAGTTTTTCGTGGGCTTCTGGACACTGAAGATTTATACGTCCGCCCAGCTTTCGAAAGATTTTGTGCGATCCCTTTTTTCCTACTCTTGGAAGCATTTCAATCAGCCGAGTAAAGGCGAGTTCGTCGGAGGGGTTAACCAATAGACGCAAGACGATGCAGACGTCTTTAATATGCGCTTGCTCAAAAAACCGAACCCCAGAGGTGACGACATAAGGCATGTGCTCGCGGGCCAGCTCCATTTGTAATTCCATGGCGTGGAAGTGCGCGCGATAAAGCACGCAGATTTCGGAGAGAGGGATGCCTTTTCGATTCAGTTCGCGCGCCTTTTCAATCACGTAGCGGGCTTGGACGGAGCCGTCGCGCACCTTGGCGAGAGATGGCTTGGCGCCGTTTTCGCGCACGGCTTGGAGCTCCTTTTGAAACTGCTCGGGGTTCCCCGAAATGACTTCATTAGCCACATCCAAAATCTCAGGCGTGCTGCGGTAGTTAATTTGCAGCTTGAAGGTTTTTGCGCCCGGGTAAAACTTTTCAAAATCGAGGAAGTTGCGGAAGTCGGCCCCGCGCCAAGAATAGATGCTTTGAAAATCGTCGCCGACGACCATGAGGTTTCCATGCCTTTTGACGAGCAGGTGAACGAGCCCAGCTTGGATGGCGTTGGTGTCCTGATATTCATCGACGAGGACATACTTAAATTCTTCCTGATAGAACGTACGGATTTTTTCGTCCTCGGAAAGCAACTTGTGGGCATGGATGAGCAGGTCATCGAAATCCATTGAGTTCGATTCTTTTTTACGTGCTTGATAGCGGGCATGCACTTTTAGCACAAGGTCGGGATCGACCTCTGAAAGTTCAAACCGCTCGTCGACGGCGGCGGAGAGATCACCCATACGACCGCTAACAATTCCGAAGAGGCTGAGCAGCACGTCGGGCTTGGGGAAGTGCTTCTTTTCCACGTCCTGTTCGTCCATGCAGACACGCATCAGCTTCTTGGCATCATCGGCATCAAGGATCGTGAAATCGCGACCAAAGCCGATGGAGTCGGCGTGGGAGCGCAGGAGGCGATTGGCAAAAGAGTGGAAGGTTCCGCTATAGCCGCTGTTGAAACGTTGATGCACCAACACCTCGGCCCGCGTAAGCATTTCCTTGGCGGCCTTGTTCGTGAAGGTCAATAAAAGGACCTCCCGAGGTTGAACTTTTTTTTCGGTGACGAGATAGGCCAGGCGATAAATTAAGGTACGCGTTTTTCCGGTTCCGGCGGCGGCCACGACCAGCGCGGGGCCATCGGGGGCGGTGCCGGCGGCAGATTGTTCTGCGTTTGGTGCTGCTTGAAAATCCATGGACGGAAATTTAGCCCAATGTAGATGAAGCTTCCAGCTTCGTTTAGAAAGAACACCGCACTTGGGAGAATCCAACGGAGCAAGATGCTCCGTCTACGACTTTTTATCGTCGAAAAACTTACGCTGTTTGAGGGGATTGAGGGTTTCATCCAGATGAATATCCATTGTGGCCAGAACTTCTTCGGTGATCTCGGCCTTCACAAGGCCCAGTTCTTCGGGAGAGGCTCCATCGGAAATCATTAAATCATAAATTTTCTGAGCGGTAATAAGCTCGGGTGCCTGCAACAACACGAAGCTTTCGGAGCCTTCGGAGCCCACCTCGCCGAGCAACCGAGCGCGAACCAACACGGTGTTGACTTCATTCATCAAACGAATCGGAATGTTGTTTGCACGGGCGTAGGCCACGGAATCGAGAGAGGGCTCTGCGCTCTGGAAAACACGAACGGCCTCCTGCATTACAGAGAGTGCGACCCACAACTTGGAAACCAAACTGGATCGAACCGCACGTTGCTCTTCGGCATAGGTGTCGCGATTTTGAATGGCAAAGGCCAGTTCGGCTCCGAATAGCAAGATCGTCCAGTTGAGATGCAGCCAGAAAAGAAAGACCGGAATCGATGCAAAGGAACCATAAATGGCATATTTTTGAAAAAGGATCGTGCTAAACTTTAAGATAATAATCTGCACAAAAATCACCAAGATCGCGCTGGTTAACCCCCCTAATACGGCGGCCTTAAACCGTACTCGTGTATTAGGAAGAAACATAAATACAGCCACGAAAGCCAAGGTGAGAATCAATACGGGAGCAAGTTGAATCCATACGGTAATAACCGATCCCAACCAGCTAATCTTGCCTGCAAAGGCCATAATTGCGGCCGAACTTGTATTGGCCAGCAACATCAAAGAGGGAGCAATGACGAGTACGAAGAGATAATTACGAATCTTATCGCCAATCGCCCGCGATGCATGAACCCCCCATATCTGATTGAAGGATTCTTCAATCCCACTCAGCAACCTAAAGATAATAAAGAGAAAGACCACACCACCCACAGCACCAAGAGCGGCCGGATTAATCCCCTGAACAATTTCTAATAGATTAGATATAAATTCTTGGATCTCTGTCGGCATTTCGCTGGAAAACGTAAGTAGGGTTTCCTCGGCCTTGGTGAAGCCGATCGCCTTGCCAATTGAAAAAATGATGACGAGGAATGGCACCATTGCCATGAGCGTGGAATACGTCAGAGCAGAAGCATGCAGTTTACAATTATCTTCCTTAACGCCTTTCAGCACCAGCTGAGTAACACGTAGAACTTCAACTCCGAACGCTTGAAGCTTGGTGTCATGAACCAAATCAATCCGCCATAAATCATGCTGAAGAAAGTGGATAAATTTTTTGAATTGCTCAACAACTTGCTTGGCCATAAAAAAGTCCTCTCGTGGAAAAACAACGAGAGGACTTTATGCGTGTCCATAGGATTTTAAAAGCCAAATGCCTATCCTTTCAGCACGGCTCCGTTGCTTGCATTGGTCGCCATCTTGGCATAACGCGAGAGCCACCCAGAGGTAAAGCGAGGCGCCGGTTCTTTCCATAACTTCCGCCGTTCGGCAAGTTCTTCATCGGAGAGTTGAACGGCCAACTTATTATTAGGAATATCGATTTCAATAAGATCCCCCTCGCGGATCAATCCGATCGGCCCGCCCTCGGCCGCTTCCGGCGAAATATGACCAATACATGCGCCGTGCGTTCCGCCGCTAAA
>JAOZSZ010000111.1 GCA_029939385.1 Pontiella sp.
GAGAGATTCTTCTAATGAAAACAAAAATGAAACCAATTATATCCTGGAGCATATGGGCCGGAGGTCTATCTCTTATTATGGGCGTCATAACCCGCAACCATATTCTTAATGGATTTCGATCCGATACCACCGGCATGAGCTTTGTGATTGCTACCTTGTTCTGTGCGGGCCTGATTATTTCGTTTCGGGCGGCGTTGGTACTCCATACTGAATGGGAGGCGCTCAACCAGATTATTAAAACTAAAAAACTCCCTCTCAATCAGGGCAAATCCGAATTAACCGATCTCTTTAATCAACTCGCCGAGTACAAACAAAAGGGCGAAACGATTGATGCTCACTCCGTCATCAATACCTATCACACCGGCCATAATTCACGAGTCAGAACGATCTCCATTATGTCGGGTCTGCTGATTTCAATGGGATTACTTGGCACTATTATTGGTCTAATCATGTCCATCTCTGGCCTCAGCGGCATGGTTGAGAATATTGGCCTTTCGCGCACCACCATGATGGAAGCATTAAAAGCGACCGTCGCAGGCATGGGAACCGCATTCTACACCACCTTCTTTGGTGCACTTGGAGGACTCATCCTCCGTGCAGTCGCGGTATCGCAACTCAATTCACTTTCCGAGTTATGCGCCGCGGCAACCGAATATGCTGATATTAACCTCACGGTCAAACTCGAAAATAAAGAAGAAGAGCTGAATCAACAGCTCTCTAAAGTCGTTGCCAGTTTTAAAAATATGCAAGACGAGATCGACTCGATCACGACCCGGATCAGTGAATCCTTTGAAAGCACTCTAACTCGCTTTGGCGAAGCCCTTGGGTCCGCCGGACAATATGCCTTAGAAACCACCCAAGAATGCATCAGCGGAATGACCGAGCAAATGGATGTTTTCGGGAGTGAAATTGGATCCTCTTTCGGCCTATTCAATGAATCGATTGAAAAAGCTGGAGAAGAGGTACACACCGCAATTTCATCTATCAACATCTCTATTGAAAAATCGGGAGAAGAGTTAACCACCGCCTTCACCCATCTGAGCGAAGATATTGGAAAATCTAGTGACGGCGTAACCGAATCCTTCAATGGACTTAACGAGTCTGTCAAGCAGGCCGGAGATACGGTGGGAGGGTCACTTGCCGACTTTAAACTGACCGTTGATGATACCAGCATTGAACTAAAAGGCGCGGTAGATGAACTACACACGGCCATCCGCCAAGCCACAGGAGAGATGGTCACGATGGCCTCGGCCAAACTAGACACCGAAGCCAGTGAGATTGCCGGACAACTTTCGCTCGCCGCCTCTTCGATTCAAAAGTTCATGACCCAGAAGGGTGGTAAAAAGATAGGAAAGAAGGTGGCCTAAAATGCGGGCATCTAATCAACAAGAAAATATCTCTGGATCAGAAGGGATCTACGAATCTTTTTCCGACATGGTGCTTTGCACACTGATCGTACTGATCACTCTGGTCGTCGTGCTTGCGCTCAATGTGGCAGAACAACTCAATGTATATATTGAGCCCAATCACTTTAGTGGCGGAGCAACTCGACCCTGGCTTTATCTTCAGGCTCAAAATACGGACTATTCAAAAACTCGTTCGGACCATTTAGCCATTGAACGAGCCATTTTTGGGGATAGCGACTTTGTGCTCATCAATCTATTCAGCCCCTCCTCCGCTCTATCCGCAACAACGCTCAAGGATGGTCAACTCATTTCCACAAAAGAAGGCCAGAGCTTCCACGGACAAACCGACCTAACGGCTTATCATTTTCTACAACTTGCCTCCGGTATCGAGCCCGGCTCCTTCCCCATCGAAGGAAACCAAACGGCTCTTATGCTTCCCAAGTTTGTGCACAAGAACATGGCTCTTGAGCCCGACTTAACCCAGGGCTATATCACCACCCCCGAAAATGAACTCGCCCTAAAAACTATGGCCTTGGCATGGCCCATCTATCATAATGCGCTCTACCCGCGTCGCGCACAGGGCGACTATATGAATGCCCGCACCAAGATTTATATCGAAGTGCTTGAATCTTCTGATTCTATTCACCGCATCATGATTGGGCACAGTGTCTTTAACTTGCCCCAGGATATAGAAAACGGGCGGCTGGATTGGTTAATTGGCTTTTCATCGGGCCTGACCGAAGTGGTCTTTTTAGGAGAGGCGTGGAGCGACCCAATCGCCCAACAGAATAAACGCATTGCCTTCTTTGAACAAAATGGCTTTGCCGAGGCAGCCAAAGACTACCGTGCCTTCAGCTTCCCTCATGAGTTTTCACCCGAACAGGAGATCCTTCTACAAAAAGCCATCTCCGTTCGACCCGATATTCCTACGAAGCGTTTAAAACAATACATCCGTATTGCAGAAGCTCAAAAAGCCATCTCCACGGCCCTCGTGAAAGGAGAAAATGCCCGCGAATTTTTGCCCCCCTTACTGGCCCACCATGATGCATGGGCATCCTATATCAAACAATGCATCGAAGATGAAAAAACCCATACTCCACCCCACTGGCTCATGAGCGAGTTCCTTGAACCCCTTGGATTTGATCAAGCCGTTATCCGCGGGCTACGCGAAGAAGCCTAAAACGTCTCTCCGGGAAACTCCTCCAAGAGCAGCTCAATTTCAGGTTGCCTTTTTCCCTGCCGTTGCAGAAGAAAAACAAGGCGCTCCCCCACAGAGTGGTTATAGATAATACGCCTAACATCATGCTCATCTCGAACCGATGATCCATCAACCTTTAAAATTAAATCTCCAGGAAGGATTCCGGAACGAGCGGCGGGAGTGGCATCCCACACACGGCTAATCACTGCGCTAGAGGCTTCTCCAAATTTGTTTTGCGCGGGCGTAAGAGTCCCGAAAAAGGCGCCCACCCATGGCCACTCATGCTTTCCCTGACGAATCAATGATTGCACAATCACCACCGCAAGATTAGAAGGAACGGCAAAAGCAATCCCCACGCCTTGCTCCTGATCCCCCATCTTTTTAGCCGTATTAATACCAATTAAACGCCCGTCCACATCGATTAATGCGCCCCCGCTATTTCCCTCATTAATCGCCGCATCCGTTTGAATAAAATCCTCATAAGGAAGAATCTGCACTCGACGACCTTTTTGACTCACATGCCCAACCGTCACCGAACTTTGCAGACTAAATGGCGATCCAATTGCAATGACGACCTCGCCCACGCGAAGCGCATCGGAATCGCCAAATTCAACGGCCGAAAAATTCTTACCCGCCGCCTCAATCTTAAGTACCGCCAAATCGGCCACCTGATCATGTCCGACACAACGCGCAGGAAATTTGCTTCCATCATTGAGAACCACTTCAATCTGTTGTGAAGATTCAACCACATGCCAACTGGTGACCACATAGCCCTTCCGATCAATAATTACACCGGACCCTTCGCCCGTCAGTTGCTTCGGAACACGAGAGATAAATCCAAAAGCATCCTCTTTAAACTTAATCTTAATTTTTTCAGTTCGAACCACCACCACAGAGGGCATCACCTTTTCCACGGCATCGGCAATGGCCGATCCAAAGTCACGTGCGGCATTCCCTTCTCCTTCCGGAAAGAGTCGGGGCGAAAATCCGAATTCAGGAATCTCTCCATACCCCACCGCCGACACACACCTCGAACTGGATCGACATAAGGCCGAGAGCAACGCACTCAACACCATCAATCCACACGCAAAAATCAAGATCCTCTTCCGTTTCACGATCTACGTTCCCTCTTCGGTTTCAAATGGGACTTCCTTAAACTCGCCATCCTTCTTCACCAGCACCTCAATCTTCTGCTCCACCTCATTCAGCTTTTTTGTACACAGCCCAACCAACGAGGAGCCCTCCTCGAAATGCTTAATCATTTCCTCAAGGCTTAACGTGCCACTTTCCATCTGCTGCACCAGCTCCTCTAGTCGCCCTAATGACTTCTCAAAATCCACACCTTTTTTCTCTGCCATAATCATCTCCCGTAGAGTTTTTCTTACTCTTTTTCCGTAACGCTTGAAACCACTTCCCCTTCCGCAAACTGGGTTCTAATCATTTCCCCCACCTCAATCGAATCCACCGTACGGATCACAGATCCATCGGCCTTTCGCGTGAGGCTATAACCCCGCCCAAGCACCGCCAGCGGATTAAGAATCCGTAATTGATTTTCAAATCCTTGAAGCTTTTGCCGATCATGCTTCACCCGTTGCTCCATCCGATGCCGCATCACCATGCCCAATTCATCCGTATGCTGTTGCGCCTGCTGAACTCCAAACCGAAGCAAACTCCCCATCTGCCGCTCCAATCCCTGCACTTTTTGCCGATGCCGCTGTAATAAATTTTCCGGTTCACGGAACACATAGCTCTGCGCCGCACGATTAAGCCGCAACCGGAAATCCCGCTCCATCATTTTCAGACCCTGCCGCAGCCGTTGATCGAAAAGCGTAAGTTCATCCTCAAACAGACCCTTCTCTCGTACCGCCAGCTCGGCGGCGGCCGACGGAGTCGGCGCGCGCACATCCGCCACAAGATCGGCAATCGTAAAATCAATCTCATGCCCCACCGCCGAAATCACAGGAATATCCGATGCCGCAATCGCCCGAGCAACGACCTCCTCGTTAAACGCCCACAAGTCCTCGATACTCCCGCCCCCGCGCCCGACAATCAGGAGGTCGACCGGTAAAGTAGGACAGGCTTCCAGCCTGTCACCCGCCGCAAAGCAAGCCACCCCGCCCGACTGCTCCAAATTTTTTCGTATATAACTCTCATAAAACGAAAGTTGTTCAGGGCTGCGCACAATGTGATCATACGATTCATCTTGCCAAACGGCCCCTTTCCCATCGGTTGCCTTGTTGAGTTCATTTGCCGTGAACGATTTCCATGAATGAAGAATATCAGCCAGCTCATTCCCCGGAAGCGGCGAAACGAGAACGTGAACATGATTTGCCATGATGACGTATGATCCAAGTCGGTAGCGGCCTCCGTTAAAATACAACAAGGCCTGCTCGATCATCGTCGCATTTTTCTTGTCCGCCAAAATGCATGCGCCCGATCCGGCATCCAGCCAGTCGTTTATTCGTTCGTTAAAAAGCGTCCCGTATTCCTTCAACTCGGCGGGGGGATAAGGTTCCGTATGTTCACCCAACCATTGATCACGTTCTGCCTTCCACTGCTTGAGTTTTTCCTGCGGCAAAGAATCGGCGAGACGGAAGGTGATGAAATAGGTCGTGCCTTCCTGCGTCCGATGTGGAAGATGGCGCTTCTCCATATCCACGGGAAGAAATGGAGAGAAATAGTGGGTCTGCCCAGCGACAGAAGACAGGCTGGAAGCCTGTCCTACTTTATTCAGATACGCAATTGCCGCAGCGATGCTTTTGGCGGCGGTAGGCCCCTGCACGATGACGGGGGCGAGTA
>JAOZSZ010000112.1:0-323 GCA_029939385.1 Pontiella sp.
TATCATTAAGCAGGCAATTATTGATAAAAATGTTCGGATCGGGGATGGAGTGATCATTTCTCCTGAGGGTAAGTCGGAAGATATAGTTACCGATCTCTATTGGATTCGTGACGGAATTATCGTTATCCCCAAAAATACGGTAATTCCTGCAGGAACCATTCTTTAATTCTCTTCATTTAAAGGCTGGAAATAGAGGCTTGCGCAAGCTCGATGTATGCTGTAGCTTCCCTCCCTTTTATTGCACGGCAACATACCGCCAAGCGATTGTGGAATCTCTTACGATGCTTGCAATCGATACGACGGTGTATGTGCATGGAACAACA
>JAOZSZ010000112.1:333-5387 GCA_029939385.1 Pontiella sp.
CCGCCAACCTATTGTAAGCATAAGTAAATGCGTATAGTAGAGACGACGGTGTATGTGCATGGAACACTAAAAACCTAAATAAAAGGAATGAATCATGAGTTTATTTAATCTGTTTAAATCAAGTAAGACCGTACTCGTTGTCGATGGTATATCTCTTAATGATGCGTTGGGGCTGAAAGGAAAAGTTCCCCCCCGCACTCAACTTCAAGTTCTTCGTCGCCTTGCGCGTTTTGCGCAGCGGGAGAACTTGGGTATGGTTGTAGTACTTACCGGAAGCCCACTCAATAAGGCGCCGGCAGGAAAGAAATTTGAAGAGATTCGGGTTGTTTATAGTAAGTCGCTTGATGCGCACACTAAGTTTTTGGTCAAGACTGTTCGCTCGAAAGGGTCTTCCGCTATCTTGGTTTCTGGAAATGCGATCGCTGAAAAAATAGCAGGGCGTAATGTAAAGACAATGCGTGTAAGCACGTTTCGTAAAATCTTTGATTTTGGAGGCAGTGATTTTGCTGTAAATGATCGCTCCGAGCGGAGTGGTGGTGAAGGCAATCGTAATCGCAACCGTAACCGTCCGCCGCGCCGTCAGCAAAAGGCTTCATCTGAAAAGAAACAGGAGCATCCTTCAAAGGAAAACTCGGACGTCGATGCGATCAATGAACTGATCGATTTGGTCGATTAGTGTCTGCTCGCTATATCTTTTGCGATATCGACGGAACGTTGTTGCATGCTCGTAGCTCTGGGCGCAGTGCCTTTGGAGATGCTTTTGCGGCCACGTATGGTGTTTCCGTTGATATGACCCATATTAATTTTGCTGGCGCAACGGATCTGCGTGTTTTAGCGCAGTTGATTGTTGAGCAAAATCTTTTTCCTGATGCGGGGCATGAACAACGATTTTTCGATCTATTTCCAGGATTTCTGGATCATAAGATGACCCTCGAGTTGCCCGTAGTTTTCCCCGGGGTTAAAACCTTTCTTGAGCGGGTTTCTAAACATTGGACCCTCGGATTAGTGACGGGAAACATTAAGGCTTGTGCTCTTATCAAACTAAAGCATGCGGGAATTGGTTCGTATTTTAGTGATATTGGCGGGTTTGGTGATGATGATAGTGATCGCAATAAAATGGCAAAACTAGCCTTACAACGTGCCGGAAATCCAACGGGTTCTTTTTTGCTGGGCGATACCCCATCTGATATTGAAGCTGCTCGCACAAACGGAATGGTTTCGGTGGCCGTTTGTAATGGACAGTTTGATCGCGCCTCGCTCGAAGCAGAGGGGGCAGACATTGTGGTAGACTCTTTTGAGGATGCTGACGAACTTTTTCAAGCACTGGAAGTATGAACGGAAGTTTTGAAAATCTTACCCCCGATTGCATTCTCGATGCGGTTGAATCGGCCATGGGCTGTCGGCTAACAGGGCTGACGGCACCTTTACCAAGTTATATCAACCGTGTGTATGAGCTACAGTCTGTCAAAGATGAACGTTGGGTGGCCAAATTTTACCGTCCGGGTCGTTGGACACATGCGGCCTTGCAGGACGAGCACAACTTTGTATTCGATTGTGCTTCCGAGGAGATTCCTGTGGTTGCACCTCTTCAACTGGCGAATGGCGGAACGATTGGTGAGCATAATGGAATATTATTTTCTGTTTTTCCAAAACGTTCGGGACGCGAAATGGAGCTATGTACCCATGATGGATGGCGTAGACTTGGGGGTTTAGTGGGGCGTATTCATCTCGCAGGTAGTCGGCGTGAGGCTAATAACCGACTATGGATGCATCCAGAATCTACCACTATTCCAGAGATTAAGATGTTACTCGATAGCGGATTTATGTCGGCATATCAGGCGAATCGTTTTAAGGAGGTGACCTCTCGTATTGTCGAGATTGCCCTCTGTGAATTCGAGGGTGTTGCTCTTCAGCGTATTCATGGCGATTGCCATCGGGCTAATATTTTAGAACGTCCGGGTGAGGGTTTGATGGTGATTGATTTTGATGACATGGTGATGGGGCCGCCCGTGCAGGATATCTGGTTGTTGCTGCCCGATCATGCCAATCGAGTTCGACATGAGATTAATCTAATTCTCGAAGGTTATGAGCAATTTATGGAGTTTGATGATCGCACATTAAGATTGGTTGAGATTCTTCGAGCCATGCGAATTATCTATTTTCTCTCATGGTGTAGCACGCAGGTGGATGATTTTAAGTTTAAGGCCAATTTTCCTGATTGGGGAAGTGAGATGTTTTGGCAACGAGAAATTTCTGATATTGAGCATCAATATCATGCAATTTTAAATGATGAACGATTGAGTACACGAGGAATGTTATGAGTAAAAGTAAACCTTTCAATATACAATGTCCATCCTGCCGAATGCAGCAGGATGTGGAGCTTTATGATGCGGTGAATATTTCCACCAATCCTGAATTAAAAAAACTTCTGATGGAAAACCATTTAAACCGGGTGGGCTGTATTGGGTGCGAGGCTAGTTTTCGCGTAGATATGCCGCTTCTTTATACCGATCCTCAGAACAATGTTATGATTCATTGGATTCCAGAAACAGCGGAGCTGACTAAGGATCAAATTATTGAGGATTTTGATAAATCATTGGAGCAATTGAATGAATTGTTGCCCCCCGATGTTGTGGCTCCCCGTGTACGGTTGGTGTTGAGCCGTGTTGAATTGGTTGAACTCATCTTTATGATTGAAGCCAATATGAACCAGCGTGTGGTGGAATATGTGAAGTACAGTATTTATACACGTAATGCAGAGAAAACGGATCCAGAGAAATTTAGATTATTACTCAATGTGCAGGATTCTACGGATGAAGAACTATGCTTTGTGTTGCAGAATGTTGAAACTCAGGAATTAGGCAAAGGCCTTCGTTATGGTCGTTCAGCTTACCAGTCGATGTGTGAACTTTATGAAGAAGCTCCCGAGGAGTTCGTAGAAATGTTTCCGGGTCCTTGTATTAGTGCACGCAATTTATTGCTAGAAGATTTGGCTGATGCCTAAATAAAAAACGCCTCAAAATAGGAGGCGTTTTTTAAAGTAAATTGGGGCAGTAACTACTGCTTTTTACTCAGCATCATTCTTAGGTTGGCTTCGGCCATTTGTCCCCAAGTGTTCTCTGGGAAATTTATAATAAGATCTTCATATGCGATTTGGGCTTCATCCAGCTGTCCCAGTGATTCAAGGCAACGTGCTTTCCCCATCATAGCCGTTGGGACAAGGAAGGAATTCTTATGTTCCTTTATAAACTGACCATAGAGCAAGAGTGCATCATCCTGAAGGCCATTGGCTTCCTTGCAGGCGATAACATTTAATTCAGCTTGAACCGCAAGCTGGAGCTCACCATGTTGTTTAATAAATTGAGTATAGAGAGCTTCCGCTTCATCAATTTTCCCAGAATTAAAGGTTTCACGAGCAAGACTCATCCATGCAATCGGTCCAGCGGATGTAGAGCCATAATGATCAACAATCGCTTGTAGATCGGGAATGCTATTGGCTTGCATGAGTGCGGCATCGGCGGCGGTTTCTTTCTTAATGCCTTGTGCTTGAAAGAATTTGCTACCGAGAATAAGCACACAGATTGTTACAACCCCGATGGCCGCTGGTTTTGCATATTTTTGAATAAAGGTTAAAACTTCCTTCACTTCCTGTTGTTCCAGCATTTGCTGTTTAAGAACATCCTGATGTCGTTGGTCGGCTTCTGCGTCTCTTTTTGAATGTGATTGCGACTTTTTCTTTTTACCATTCAACTTATTCGGTGCACTCTTTTGCCCTGATTTTTGCATTGAGCTCGATTGGGATTTTGGTTCTTTCGTTATAGATATGGAATCAACCGCCGGTGCGGATTTTTTTATCGGTTCGGCTGTTGCTTCATCTTCCATCTTTGTTTTTTTTGCATTTATCGTTTTTAGTAATTTTTCGTGATCACTAAGGAATGATGGTTGTTGGGTAAGATCGTCTTTATTCTCTTCTGTCATGATATGCTCCTGTCTGAAATCCCTAAAAGAAGAGGACATTCTCTCCATTTAATCATCAATTTCAAGGATTGTTTGTTTTATAGAGTTCGATAATTTGTGCAGCGATAGTTTTTGGGGCAAGTCCACTCGTATTTATTTTGTGGGAAATGGCTTCATAAAAGAGCTGGCGGTCTTTTAATAGTTGGGGGATTTGGGTGGCCTTATCACCCGATAATAGGGGGCGAGTGTCGTCGTGCAATACGCGATTAAGGATCTCATCTGCTGAAGCAAGAAGGCAGATAACGAGGCCCGTTTTCTCATAGTCCGAAATATTCTCTGGGTTGAGTACAATGCCACCCCCCGTTGAAATCACTTGAGTGCTTTGAGCGGAAAGCTCTTTAACCAATTCACGCTCCAAATTTCGAAAGTATGGTTCGCCTTCTACCGCAAAGATTGTACGGATGCTTTTCCCTACACGTTCTTCGATTATAGAATCCATATCAACCAATGGCATATCGGTTTGTTCGGAGAGGATTCGGCCAACCGTGGTTTTTCCGGTTCCCATGAATCCAACCAGTACAATATTCCGTTTGTCCATTTAGGCTCCAACGATTCTTTGATCTAGAAATAGAAAAACGCCCCAGTTGGAGCGTTTTTCAACAAGCAATAATTTATTTTTAAGCACAGGTTTCGCGAATTGCCGCGCGAATTTCCTTGGTATTCATATGGATCAGTTGCTCCTCGGTAACACCTGCACCGATTAGACGTTTTTTTTGTTCCAACATACGACGACGCTTCAAACGCGGTTTTTTGACCGGGCGGCGTAGCGGCTTCTTGCGCATTGCTCTTCTAATTCTCATGATAAACCTCTTCCAATTCTTGGGTTGCAAAATCAGGCGCAGAACCTACACGCCTGTTGTGTCTCACGCAACCCTTATTTGGTGTAAAATTAACCTTTAATGCAGGTCTGATTAGACCTCTATAAAGCAGTGCGGTAAAAGCGCTTTAATAGCCGGGGGCATAGGCTCGGTTTTAATTTTTTTTGGCTGTTAGCGAGATGGGTTTAAGTTGGATAGTTCCTCTAAAAATGTGGTGAT
>JAOZSZ010000113.1 GCA_029939385.1 Pontiella sp.
CGCCCTTCGCTGAAGATTTTAACCCCCTTACGGGCTTCAATGATTTCCACTTGATTATCCGCTGAAAAACGCCCCAGCAATGATTCAGTTTCTAATGTACCTCGATCATCAATCACCACCACATTTCGATCCATCCGTACAAAGCGCCGCTCATAATCAAGCACGAGAGATTTCCCCGTAATCAATGTTTCCCCAGCCGCACGGTCGACGCTAAGCATTTCCTCCAAACGTTGGATAAGCGAGGTATAATCCTCTCCCTCAGACTGAACGATACAATGCGATTGATTGGTAGCAACAGCGATCGCTACCACGGGGGCAACATTCGTTAGAGGCTGAATATCTGCCCACTCCGCATCATTCGCCGACGACCGTTCCCGCTTAGAGCAAGCCACCAGAAAAATGGAACAACAAAGCAGGAATTTGAAGAGGAATTTGATCACAATTCAAACTCCTTCATACTCGCCTGAGCCGCCGGCTTTACCAGCACCTTCGAATCCTTCAGAAGCTCAAACCGGCCCGCCTCCGCCGACCAAGTAAAACCCCGCCCGACAACCGTCATCAATCCCGACTCGATCAAAACATAGTCATCGGAGTGCGCCCGCTTCGTTTCCATATTGAAGAAACAGTGCGGCGAAAAGACAGTCATCGCCACTTTGCCATCCCTATACATTTCGATCTTAAGATTGGTAACCGCCACCTCGTGGTCTTCGAGCACCTTGGCATATTCGCCGTATAGCTGAGCACGAAGTTGCCCTTTTTCATCATAGTCGGGAACTCGGAATCCATGAATCTCCATTCCTGTTCCAAAATCCTGCGCACGGCACACGAGTGCCACGGCAATGCCTAAAATGAAAAGTCCTTTCTTCACGCGCAAATTTTAACCCACGTCAACAATACTTAGAGTGTAATCAGATGGGGGTTCATAGCCCAACAAAGTGATACACGTTGCCGCCAGATTAGCAATTCCAGCATTAGAGACCGCGGCCTTTCGAGCATTAGAAGCTCCCGATGGATCGTAGATAATTGCAGGAACAGGGTTGAGCGAGTGCGCGGTCTTCGGCAGACACTTGCCCTCAGCGTCGTGCTTCAGCTCGCCGGTTTTTTTGTCCAGCTCACACATGTCGTCCGAGTTTCCATGATCTGCCGTGCAGACCATAATGCCCTTGGCTTTTTTCAGTGCCTCCATAATCCGGCCCACGCCTTCGTCAACGGCTTCCACCGCCAGCTTAACGGCAGAGTTCACGCCGGTGTGGCCGACCATGTCGCCATTGGGGAAGTTAAGGCGGATAAATTGGTATTCGCCGCCTTCGATGGCCGCAACGACGGCATCTGTAATTTCATTCGCCTTCATGCGCGGTGCATTCTCAAACGGACAAACGTCCGAAGGAACTTCCTTCCACGTTTCGGTTTCAAACTTACCGGAGTTGTTTCCATTGAAGAAATAGGTCACATGTCCAAATTTTTGGGTTTCGGAAATGGCAAATTGCTTCACGCCAGCATTAGAGAGATATTCGCTCATCGTGCGATCGATCGCAGGCGGTGTAACCAAGTATTTCTCAGGAACACCCAAATCACCATCATACTGCATCATACCCGCATAGAGCACATTCAGCTTCGGGCCGCGGTTAAATTCGCTCAACTCTTCGGATTCAAAGGCCTTCGTAAGTTCCAGGGCGCGGTCGCCGCGAAAGTTAAAAAGAATCACGCTGTCATCATCCGTAATCGGCCCAACCGGAGCGCCGGCACGTTCAATCACAAATGCGGGAAGATCCTGGTCGAGAATGCCCGGAACTTCCGCTCGGAAGGTTTCAATCGCTTCACGCATCGTGGAGAACGTCCGACCTTCGGCTTTCACATGAGCGGCCCAACCGCGCTCGACCATACTCCAGTCTGCATTATAGCGATCCATCGTAATGTTCATACGCCCGCCGCCGGAAGCGACGCAATAATCCACCGCACCGTCGGCATTAATGCCCTCAAGAAACTGATCAAAGCGTTCCACATATTCCAGAACCGACGTCGGCGGCACATCACGGCCATCGGCCAACAGATGAATCCGAACCTTCTTAACGCCCTCGGTCTTCGCTCGGTTGAGCATAGCTTCGAGATGGTTAATGTTCGAGTGAACGTTACCATCGGAAAAGAGCCCCACAAAATGCAGGGAGGAATCGTGATCCTTCACGCTAGAAACGAGCTCTTTCCAAACATTACCCTCAAACATGGACCCCGAGGCAATCGCTTTTCCAACCAAGGCGGCTCCCTGTTCGAATACGCGTCCGCAGCCAATTGCATTGTGGCCAACTTCAGAGTTCCCCATATCGCCATCATCCGGCAGACCAACCGCAACACCATGCGCCTTCACTTCGTTATAGATGGCATTCTCGCGCAACCAGTCCAAATTTGGAGTATTCGCAATTTTCACAAAGTCGCTTTTAGGATTTTTACCAATCCCGACCCCATCCATAATCACCAACACCACCGGCCCCTCCGGGCCACCAAAAGCTTCATTTTTCTTTAGTTGTTCCATCCTATTTCTCCAAAAAGTTCCCAATGACTTAAAAATTGGTGTCAAATATGCCCTGACGAGCACAGACGAGCAATTAAATAAACTAGATTGCACCCCAAACACCCCCACAGTAACGTTGTTTACAACCCCTAAAAAAGCTGGCTTGTAATTTTTATCCGTTGGAATCACTATTCTGCGCTTTTAAGAATTGGAACATAACCCAGTAGGCGCCCCTTTATATGAATCCGTGGATATTGTTAGACCAAGTTAAAGTTCCAGGTGATGGCGGAGTAATGAAGCTGTACCAACGCGCGTTCGAATTTTCGATCTCGGTAAAGAATGAAGAGCTGATGAATAGCCGTATGCACGGATCGGAAGATGCGCTGGCGGAACTCGCCTGCAAACGGGTGGCCGAACGAACGAATCCGCGCGTGCTGATTGGTGGCTTGGGCATGGGATTTACGCTGAGCGCGGCATTAAAACATTTGGGCGATACCGCTGAAGTGGTCGTGGTGGAGCTGGTTCCGGCCGTCATAAAATGGAATCACACCCACTTGGCCGAATTGGCGGGACGCCCGCTCGAAGACCCTCGCGTAACAGTTCTGGAATCCGATGTGGGATTCATTATTAGGGAAAAGGCCGAGGCCTATGATGCCATTTTACTGGATGTCGATAATGGCCCCGATGGACTCACGCATGCGGGCAACGATCGGCTTTATACTCACGGTGGGCTTGCCGCAGCGAAGGCGGCGTTAAAGCCGGGCGGAATTCTGGCGGTGTGGTCGGCCGAGCCCGATAAATCCTTCTCTAAACGGCTACGCGGATCGGGGTTTAAAATGGAAGAAGTTTCCGTGCGGGCCCGCGGAACGAAAGGCCGGCGACATACCATCTGGTTAGCTGAAAAATAAATTCTAAAAAGTAGCCCGTGTATCCCTCTTGTATTTTTCATCCATTAGAAACATGATGCCCCGCTAAATCAGGAACCCAATATGACCAAACAATTTTTTACTGTAAAATATAAGCAAGAGGGTCTACGACTCTTTGAAGTGATTGCCACCGAGCTGGGGATCTCCAAGAAAAAGGCTCAGGCCGTACTTGATGCGAAGCAAGTGTTAGTGAACGGAAAGCGGATCTGGATGAAAAATCATCTAGTGAAAGATGATGACCGCGTTGAAATTCTGATTGAAGACCGTGCGCCAGTCCTTCCAAAAAGAATCTCGATCTTGTGGCAAGATGCTGACTATCTGATTATTAACAAGCCCGCCTTCCTGCTAACCAACGCCTCGGATAAAAGCGTTGAAGCGATGCTTCAAAAACAGGAAAAGAATAAGACGATCTGTGCGGTTCACCGACTCGACAAAGAGACCTCCGGTTGCGTGATCTTTGCCAAGAGCGCAGAGGCTAAAGCCGCCATGATCCCGCTATTCAAAGGGCGCGACATTATGAAGATTTATCGGGCCATCACTATTGGTTCATTTCCAAAAACCTGGAATGAAATTCGGACTGATATCGAAGGCTTCATGTCAACCACGCGGGTAAAGACCCTCGACTCGAACAAGTACACAAGCTATCTCGAATTACGTATTGAAACTGGCCGCACCCACCAAATTCGTCGCCATTTGGCCGATAAACGTTATCCCGTTTTAGGGGATAAAAAATATGCTGGAACCGGCAATGAACTCTCTCTGGCACAATCTCGCCAGATGCTACACGCCTATCGCTTAATCTTTCCCCATCCCAAAACCCAAAAAATTATTCGGGTTTTGGCGCCCCTGCCGTCCGACTTTAAGAAATGCTTGTCGCAGATGAAGTTGCGATAAGGCGCAGGCGCTGAACGAACGGTTTGGCGAACCGGACTTATCTTTAATACGCTCTTGCGTTGCTCTTTTCCATAAAGTTAATGAAAGAGCGGTTCACAACGCGATGCCCCCCGGATGTGGGATAGTCGCCTGTGAAGTACCAATCTCCAGTATGCCCGGGGCACGCTTCGCGAAGTCCTTCAATACTCTGATAGATGATCTGCACCTTGGCCTTCATCCCGACAGGGGTCAGAATTTGAGCAATCTTTTTTGAAATTTGCTCGGGGGTAAAAGGATCGTATAGACGCTTCACTTGATTCTGAGCCTCGGAACGTGGCTTTTGTCCGTTCGCTTTGCAGTCTCTATAGATTTCTTCAAGCAGGGCATCGCGCCCCGTTTCGCGGGCGAGTGCCACCGCGGCCTCGAATGCGATGAAATCCTTCATTTTTGACATATCAATACCATAGCAGTCGGGATACCGAATTTGTGGAGCGGATGAAACAACCACAATCTTCTTCATATTCAAGCGATCTAGGATTCGTAAAATACTGGAGCGAAGGGTCGTTCCGCGGACAATGGAATCATCGAGCACCACGAGGGTATCGGTCGGTTTAATAATGCCATACGTGGTGTCATAAACTTGCGTAACAAGGCCTTCACGATCGGCATCGGCGGTGATAAAGGTGCGCAACTTGGCATCTTTAGTCATGATTTTTTCGACGCGGGGCTGAAACGAAAGCAATTCATCCACTCGCGCAGGAGTCAGATTCTTTTCCTGTAGCAAATGATATTTCATCCGTTCGCCTACAACATCTTTCACACCCTCGACCAATCCAAAGAAGGCGGTTTCAGCCGTATTGGGAATAAAGGAGAAAACGGTATTTTCAAGATCGTAGTCAACCGCGTCGAGTAGAGGCCGAACGAGAGACCGGCCAAGGCTTTTGCGCTCTTTGTAAATATCCCGATCGGTTCCGCGCGAGAAGTAGATGCGCTCGAAAGAGCATTGTGTAATCTTGGAGGGCTGATTGACCATCTCATGCATCACTTCGCCTGTACGCTTAACCACCAGCGCGTGACCGGG
>JAOZSZ010000309.1 GCA_029939385.1 Pontiella sp.
AACCTTGGCTGAAACACTCGATAAATGAAGCACTCACAATCGATAAAAGCTGGGCATTTTAATTTACAGTCTACCGTTGTTACATTAATTTTTTTGGCTCTACGTTAATTTTTGTGGAGCGAGATCCAGCTTTCCACAGAAGAATAAAATGCTAATTCTGTAGTTTTCAAAATTCCGAAACCCTCGCGCATTCGCCTTAATCGTTTGGATCTTGGAATTGATGCCTTCGGAAAAAGCATTGGTAATGTAGCAATCGAAATAGGTCAGTATATTCGCAAGATGCTTCTTCAGCATCCGGGCGACTTTCCTCACTTCCGGTAAGCCAGTGCCGAACGCTTCCTTGTACCAATAATCAAAATAGCTCTGCGCAAAAACAGCATCGCGCCGCGCCCAAAAGTGCACGAACAGCTCCCTGATATACCACGCCTTTGACACATTCAATTCGCGCTTTTTGATGGATTCCAGCTGAGCGAGCGACTCGTCGCTGAGATGATCTACTCCTTTAAGCCAAAGGAATTTGGTCCCCTTCAAGATCTCGTCTTTATCCTTCATTAAGACACGATGCTCTTGGCGGCGAGTCTTATCCACCGCGTTATTAAGGTGCTGGCTGATATGGAACTTGTCATGAACGATATCCGCATGGGGAAGCAATCGATTGATTGCCGAAATATACGGTGCCGACATATCGATGGACACGCCGCAAACCATCTCACGTTGTTTCTCATTAAGAGCTTTGTTAATCAGCTTATCCGCTGCTTTGCCCTCCCTTCCTTCCACGACATCAAGGACTCGCCCTTCCTCTATATCGTTTATAATCGACACATATTTATGCCCCTTCCTAAATGATTTTTCATCCATTCCGACCCATGGGATTTCATCGGCAACGCGTCGATCAAGCCCCCTCTCCACGGCCCTTTTCATTAGGCTATGAAGCTGTTGCCAGTTGAGTCTTAATAACTTTCCAGCCTCCTGAAGGGATCGGCTCGCTATCATCACATTGATGGCAAATGCTTCAAAGAGCTGTGTGAAACGAGAGTGCTTTCCAGCCCACGGTATCGCGGCTGTTTTGACTCCGTGTTCGTTGCATTTTACCCGAGGTGGGCGACAGTGCAGGGTCGTTTCAAATTGCATGGTATCCAAGTGCCTCCATGTTCGCTCCGGCGAATGGTCATATACGCGGCAGTCCTGCCCGCACTCCGGACAGCATGCGCTTTCACCGATGTGCGTAATGTGGATATCTACCTTGAGCTGTTCTGTACTCAGTTCAACTTTCGTCACCTCCCAAGGAGAGGTTAACCCCAACAGTATTTCATAATGCTCTATTGTGCTAATCATACCGTATGATGAGCCATAAATTGTCCAATCCCAAAGCCCAATTCCTTATGATCTCCACAAAAATTAACGAAGAGCCGCTTTTTTCCTTAAGAATCATCTCATTCCACATGCAATCCCATAGTTCAGAGAGAAAATCGGTATCGCCAGTAATCTTATAATATTCCCAGACCGCAGGAACCAGATGAAGGCTATCCGCCGTGACCACAGCATCTTCCCTGATTCGCTTTTTTTCGAAATTAATACGCCGGATCATTGTGCCCTTGGCGACATCTCGATCGATGATAACGGAATT
>JAOZSZ010000114.1 GCA_029939385.1 Pontiella sp.
GGGATTTTCGCGTCAGAAACCTTTCCCGATCCCTTATATTTTTTAGCCAGCTGGATGGCGAGTGCGTCCTGCTGTACGGGATAACCATTGTTTCCGGACAGGATTTTCCAAGCCTTTAAAAAATCCTGTTGATAAAATAAAATTTTACCTTTCCATAACCATCCTGTTTTAAGTGATGGATCGAATGCAATACCCGTTTCAAGTGCTTGTTCGGCTTCCATGAATTTGTATGCTTTTTCTGCACTCATCATCATATTGAGATAGTCTGGTGCCACCTGTTTTGCGGTGGCGGCGATATACTCATTCTTTTCCTGAAGCGTTGCGAGTGCATCGAGCGCAACATGCTCACTTTGTCTAATCTTTTTAAAGCTATTGGTGAGTACTGCCGCCACAATGATAGTGGATATGAAAAGGATACTCGTTGCCATTTTATGGCGTTTTAATAGTAGAGTAACGTGAGTGATGAACGTTGGGTTTTCGGCATGGGTGGCAAAGCCATCCTGAAACTGATGAACATCGCGAATCAAAGCAGAGGCAGTTGGATAGCGATCGGCCGGATCGGTTTGCATCGCCTTCATGGCAATGGCCGAAAGTGCGGGAGGAATCTTTCGGTCGGTAGCATATTTTTCTGGATTTTGAGTTTCGCCACGGACTGTTTTTTGGAGAACATCTTTAATCGTGTTTCCTGTGATTGGGCAATGGTAAGTCAAGATTTCGTAAAGTATGGCGCCGAGCATGTAAACATCCGTTTGGAAGTCAATATTAGCCATTGTACCCTGCACCTGTTCTGGTGACATATACCCAGGGGTTCCTCCAATCACATTGCGCTGTTCCCGACTCTTTGTTGATGTCTCAAGAAAGTGCGCTAGTGTTTGTCCGTTTTCCAATGAAACATCATCTATGCTATGCCACGAGATGGGTTCAGTATCCCATTCATTGGTATGGGTGATGAGCGTCGAAAGCCCCCAGTCAAGAACATGTACATCACCATATTCGCCAACAATTACATTAGATGGCTTTAGGTCGAGATGGATAACCCCTTTTGAGTGAGCATAGTTAATGGCATTGCAGATTTTTATAAAAATGCTAAGTAAGCGGATTCGGGTATATTCTTTGGTGTGGCTTACGTTGCCGGCTTTTAGTTTCTTTAAGATTTCATCCAAGGTTTCGCCCTTAAGCGCCTTCATGGTGAAGTAGGGATTCCCGTTTTCATCGAGAGCAATGTCATAGATTGGGACAATATTGGGATGCTGTAAATTAGCAGTTAAACGGGCTTCGTAGAGAAAAGTATTGATATCTTGTTCTGAAGCGATTTTTGAATCTTGGATCAGTGCCATCGCCACCTTGCGCGCAGTGCGGTGGTCGTTGACTTCCCAGATTGCCTTCATGCCGCCTTCATTCAGTTTTTTATTAGCAGTATAACGGTTCTCTGGATTTCCATCCATTAGCTCAGATCGGCAAAAGGAATCGTTTTCTTGTAGATCTTCATTAAATAGGATTTTTTCCGTATCAGAAAAAATAATATCTTCGGCAAATAGGCTAGCATTTGAAATCTCGCGATCGGGTAGCGCGGAGTTTTCGTCTAGTTGTTTTTCTTTATCTTCAGGCTTGTCCATGGATGTTCCAACGCATTGGAAGTTACCAAAATAGTAGCATTGCAACCCTGGAAGGGCAACCTACGAAAATAACTGCTCAGTAGTTTCCCAGTCGATGCAAGCGTCGGTAATGGATAAACCATATTTTAAGTCGGGCATAATCTTTTGATTACCTTCGTTAATAAAGCTTTCCACCATTGCACCAGTAATGGGGCAGTTGCTTTTTTCACGTTGTCGGAGAATCTCTTTCCAGACTAGGATTTGATTACGTGCTATTTTGCTGGCATTAGCATGAGAGCAGTCGACCATGATTGAAGGGTCCAGTCCGGCCGCCTCGAGTTTGCACCGGGCATAGGTTACCTCTGGAAGCTCAAAATTAGGTTGTTTATCCCCGCCACGTAACACGAGGTGGGTATTTGGATTTCCGGTAGTTTTTACAACAGCAGTGTACCCCTCTTGATCGATACCGAGGAAACTGTGCGGATTACTAGCGGATTCGATGGCATTAATGGCCACTTGAATATTTCCATCCGTAGCATTTTTAAAACCAACCGGCATGGAGAGGCCACTCGACATTTCTCGGTGGGTTTGTGACTCGGTGGTGCGCGCGCCAATCGCCGACCAACTCACAAGGTCTGCGATATATTGAGGAATGATTGGATCAAGAAATTCAGTGGCAATCGGTAGACCCATTTGAACAATCTCGAGCATTAGCTTACGTGCAGCACGTAGACCATGCTCCATATCGCATGAATCATCAAGGTAGGGATCATTAATGAAGCCCTTCCATCCAATGGTAGTACGTGGTTTTTCAAAATAGACACGCATTACAATAAAATATTTTTCTTTTACCCGTTCGGCAAGATCTACCAATCGCTGGGCATAATCGAGCACGGCTATCGGATCATGAATCGAACATGGGCCGATGACCACCAGCAAGCGCGGGTCTTTTAGATGGATGATTTCGCGTATAGTTTCACGGTCGGTCAGCACTTTTTGGGTAAGCTTATCGCCAAGCGGAAGATCTTTTTTGAGTTGAGCTGGGGTCTCCAGCTTCTTCAGCTCCCGTACGCGCAGATTGTCGGTCAATTGGTTTTCATTACTCATAGCGGCGGAATTAATCATAGATTTACCTATATTGAAAGTTTGGTATTCATTTTTTCAAGCCTTTGAAAAATTAGATTTTTTTGTCTGTAGGATTTTTTCTTGGCGATTGCGAAGTATTTCCTTGTTGGTCCAGACTCCAAAGGGGTCACGATAGGGGAGGCCGCGGGTCGTTTCGTGGATCATTTTGAGTTCGTGGTCGGGTAGTTGAATTTCAATATCGGCTTCCCGCATCGCAGCAATCGTTCCGCCGCGCTGCCGCCCAACGGGATCAGTTTCGCCTACAAAAAACCCGGCCTTTATCAGTCCTGCGCGCACCGGGATTGCGGCGCAATAGGTTAGGAGAGCGGCATCGGGTTTCATGACCGCCTTGAGCTTGCAGAAAAAGTCGACCGTCCAAAGTTCGCTATTGCGTTGCGTGGAGAAAGCATCAAGGAATACGAGGTTATAGGAGGCCGCAGGGAGTTTGGTTATAGTGTAGCGTGCATCGCCCCAGTGGAGAAGGCACGAGGCATTGGGCATTTGATAATAGTGATTTGCGTGAAGCGCGGAGAGAGCGTCTTTCCAGTCAAATGCATCGGTTTCCAAGGATTGGATATTTTTTACGGCGGCGCCCACCACGCGGCGATCCATTTCCAGGGCGGTGATCGAAAGTGTAGACGAAGCATCTTGCTTCGTTAGGTTGAGCGCACAAAGGCTATTGTAGCCTAAGCCAAAGCACACATCCAAAAGCTGAATATCGCCCACGGCGAGCCGTTCCTTGAGCTTGCTTGGGACAAGATACTTTTCCTCCGCCTCCAGCCGTGCGCCAGCAGGCGTGTGGTAGTGCTCTTTATAGTCCTCGTTCCAAAAGGTGATGGAGCCGTCGTCGGTGGAAACCACTTTCGGCTTCAGATTTCCAATTTCAGGTTTCGAGTTTCCAAACAGATCGCCTTGTTGCCACTCCCGGCAGGTCATCTGCTGAATGACATAGTCTTTGAACTGCCCCTTAGTCATGTGCCACTTCGGGGCGATGAGGTTTTCGGTGAGCGTGTCGGTCGTGAGCCGCATAATCGGAATATTTGGCGGCATGCGGCGGATAAAGTCCATCAGGTGCTCGGCAAAATCGTGTTCCATGAAAGTAGGACAGGCTTCCAGCCTGTCTTCGGTGGCAAGGGTGGTGCCGCGTTCGATGTGCAAGTTGTGGATTTTAACCGCATCGATGGGTAGGGTCGCGAGGGCATCGGCGGTTTGTTGGAAATCTTCGGCGGTTTCGCCGGGTAGGCCGAGGATGACGTGAACGGCCACTTTGATGCCGAGTTCGTGCAGCTTTTTGATGGCTATTTCACTTGCGGCCCAGTCGTGCCCACGGTTGATCCGCTTCAGCGTGTGATCGTGCACGGTCTGTACGCCCAGCTCAACCCACACTTCAATCTGCTGGTTGAGTTCAGCTAAAAAGTCGTAGGCCTCTAGCGTCAGACCGTCGGGGCGGGTGCCGATGCTCACGGCGGTAAAGTCGAAGGCATTGAGTAGGTTGCGATAGAGTGGTTGTTGATCCGGGCCGAAGGTTGCCGAGAACGCCTGGATGTAAGCCATATATTTTTTGGCGCCGTAGCGATCGCGCGCAAAGCGGATGGCCTCAGTCATCTGCTCTTCCACGGAATCTTTTCCAAAGGTTTGTACAGCGGCAGAGCCGCGGGCGTTGCAGAATGTACAACCACCCGAGCCATCGGCCTCGCGGTTCGGGCAACCAAGGTTAAAGTCGATTGGAACGCGAAAGAGTGGATCGCCGTAGCGCTCGCGCAGGTAGGTTTTATATTGGAGATAGGGTGAATTCATCGGAGATTGAGTAATGCGTAATCCATGATGGTGGTCAAGGCGCATGAATGGATTTGTAGGGCTAAAATGGCTAAAGAACGATGCCTTATTCAAACCGCTCTAGCTTTTTGGCGATCTGATCAGGTTTTGATTTTGATATAGAATGTTAAATCAAAAATAATATATTTTTTTCTGCGGGTTTGGGGAATTACTAGACTTCTCGAAGGTTAAAGGGCAAAGTATGCGCAAATTATTTAATGAAAGAAGGACGTCGATGATGATTAAAAAAATGATGGTTGTATGGATATTGGGTTGTGTTTCCGCGGGCGGGGCGTTAGCCGCTGGGGTTACCTTGGAAAACCGTTTTATGAAGAGAGAGCTGGCGGTTGATGCTGGTGTGCTCGTGACCCAATCGATTGAAAATAAGCTATCAGGAAAGACATTGGTGCCTTGCGGCGGAAGCGAGTTCCGGTTGCGGATTTCTGGAGGAACGGATACCACAGATACCGATGTGGTGTTGACCGCCTCCGATTTTAAGGTGGAACAGTTGCGCCAAACGGAGGAAGGCGCCGTAGCTCGGTTGATGAACGCCAAACACGGGATTGCGGTTGAGGTACGCTATTCGCTGTTAGCCGACGACCGATACGCCCGTAAACAATTGGTGCTGGTGACGAAAAAGCCGATTACGCTAGAGCGTATCGATGTCGAGGCACTAGCGTTTAAGGATGCGCACCAACCCTACACGATCAAGAAGATCACCACCCGAGGACAATGGAGCCCCGGATTGGGGCAGCCGCTTTACACCACAGAGTCCGCCACCTTCTGGGG
>JAOZSZ010000310.1 GCA_029939385.1 Pontiella sp.
AGATGCTTGCTCAATAAGATGGTTCAGGTTTAGAAATTCTTTTGCTGAAAGGGAAGGGGTGAAGAAAAGGATAACGGCAGTAATTAGGGTCATCTGTATTTTTAATTTCATTCAGATCTCCAGGGTCAAATGTGGGGTGTATTTCTAGAAGCACGTAAGATGCTTTTATCTCATTCGATAGATCATCGTGCTTCCGATACAAAAGAAAGCAACGATGGCGCTCCACGAGCCAATCCACGGGGCGACGTACATTTGCTTGGCGAGATATTCCATCGTAAATTGCAGCGTATAGAATCCAAAAAACATACCGAGGGCGAGCATGATGCCGGCAAAAGCGCCCTTTCGGCCCGTATGCGCACCAACAGGAATTCCAATCATGGTGATAATAATGCAAATGAAAGGCATGGAGAGACGATGGTGAAAGTCGACCTCATATTTGGTGAGTGTTTCTGGGGAGAGAAATTGGTGGGTTTGAATATACTGCCAAAGTTCCATAGAAGATTGATAGGCGGGGTCTTTTATTTCGCCCATAAAATCTTCCGGAACTTCGGGTAGATCCCGCATTTCTAAGATTTGAAAGCTTTCTATGAGACCGACCTTATTGCCTCGGAGATCATATTTTTGAATCTCTCCATTTTCAAACCACCAACGTCCATCCATCCAACGTGCCTTGTCGACGTTATACATAAGTTGGTCGGAGCCATCATCGCGTTGCTGAATCAACTTAAAATTCATCATAGTGAAGTTGCGCGTATCGAATTGCTTGATATACCAAACGTGAGATGCGGAAGGGTTTTTAAAGGCAATTTGCTCGAAGTAAACGTCTTCCTCTTCATGCTTTTGGTGTTCAACAAATTGATCGGCCTGATAAGCAAATTTGGGCCCCGTGTATTCGTTGATGACGGCTGTGAAGATTAAGCAAATAATACTTATAAATATGTAGGGGTGAATGATTTGATAGATATTAATTCCGCAGGCGCGCATGGCGGTGATCTCGCTATGGCGAGTAAGCGTTGATAAGCTGTAAAGAACCGCAAGCAACAAGCAGAGCGGAACAATCATGATCACCATACTCGGAAGACGAAGAGAGTAATAGTGAATCATTTCCAATGGACGGGTTCCAGCTTCCAAAAAGTTGCTGGCATTATCCATTAAATCGCCAATGACAAATAATAGGGTGAATGCCACGATCAAGTAAATGAGTGAATGCAGGAGGTTATTGAATAGGTATCGAGACAAAATTTTCATAAAAAGGTAGGCAGACGGTAACGCTAAAAGGAAGCAACCGCAAGCGTTGAAAAAAGGGGAAGGAGAGGGCTCCCTCTTATTTTTAATCCCCCTGTTTTCTTTTTTGAATATCGAACACGGAAAAGAATATCCATTGCTTGAATTTATCGGTTGCCCTACATTCCTCGCTTATGTCCACACGCTATAAAATTAAGATTGCCTACGATGGCACGAACTATTCAGGTTGGCAGGTTCAGCCGAATCATCGCACCGTGCAAGGTGAGATTGAGCGTTTGCTTACTGAAATGACATCTCAGAAACAGGTGCGTGTTGAATCGTCCGGCCGCACCGACACCGGAGTGCATGCCCGCGCACAAGTGGCCCAC
>JAOZSZ010000311.1 GCA_029939385.1 Pontiella sp.
CCTGGCTTTTAGCTAACAGCTAATGGCTTCTAGCTAATGGCTAACAGCTCCTAGCTTCTAGCTTTTAGCTCCTGCTTTGAGCTAACAGCTCCTAGCTCCTAGCCTCTAGCTATGGGTAAAAGATCGGTGCTCATCCGTGTTGGTCCGTGGCCATAACATACTCCTGAATCTTGCTTACCTCCCTTTCCTCCATGTAGAAGAACTTTTTACCTTGAAAAACTAGCATTGCAATGTATAAAAATACAGGTATGAAATATAGATCAAGATCCATAGAGGCGACGATTAAGGCGTTGTGTTCCCATTTTCCTGTGGTTGCGGTGCTGGGGGCTCGGCAGGTTGGAAAATCTACTTTAGTAGAGCATTTGTTCGGATCGGAATATGAGGTGGTGGTGTTTGATCCGGTGCAGGATGTTGAGCAGGCTCGTACCGAACCTGATCTTTTTTTGGCAAATCATCCCGGAAAACTGTTTCTGGATGAAGTGCAGTATGCTCCGGAGCTGTTGGCATCTATTAAGCGACGCGTTGATCGGTCCGGAGAACCGGGGCAGTTTATTCTTTCTGGATCCCAAAATTTGGCGGTGATCAAGAATATATCCGAGTCGCTGGCGGGGCGGGTGGCCATTGTTGAACTTCATGGGTTGTCGTTTTCGGAAATGATAGGAAATACCGATTCCTGCATGTTGCTGGACTGGGTGAATGGAGTCCAGAGGTCTGAAGTTGGAGATCAGATAGCGGCGGAAGGCCTGAGCCCCAATCAAGGTGGGGAGCCCCCGCCTTGGTATGCCACGGTTTTTCGGGGGGGGTTGCCGGGAACGCTGGATTTGCCGGAGTCCTTGCTGCCTCATTTTTTCTCCAGCTATTTGCAAACCTATGTCGAGCGTGATATCCGCACGGTGGCTGATATTGGAAACCTACAACTTTTTTCCCGGTTTTATCGTTTGTTGGGCGCGTTGAGTACGACGGAGATCAATGCCTCTCAGCTGGGGCGGGATTTGGATATTGATCGGCGCACGGCGCTGGCGTGGAAAAGTGTGCTGGAGTCAACCTATCAGTGGACCGAGATCCCGGCCTTTTCTAGAAACCCGATTAAACGAGTTGCGGGAAAAAGCAAAGGGGTTTTTTCAGATACGGGTATGCTTTGCCATCTCCAGCGTATTACTTCGCCTGAGATGATTGCCAGCCATCCCCTGCAGGGGCGTATTATGGAAACATGGGTGATTACCGAAATTTTTAAGATTTGTTCTGCATGGAATGTCATGCCTGGATTTTATCATTATCGGTCGGTGGGGGGCGCGGAGGTCGATTTGATTCTTGAGATCAATGGCCGTCTTTTTCCGGTGGAGATAAAGTCGAAGGCCCATCCTTCGAAAAAGGATGCGGGTGGAATCAAGTCGTTTCGTCAGGCTTTTCCGAATGAAGATATTGGGGAGGGTCTATTGGTGTGTGCTGCCGCGAAACCGTATCGAATCTCAGAGCATGTTATGGCCATGCCATGGCATAGGCTTGGGTGATGTGGTGAATTTGAATGGCTCCTAGCTCCTAGCCTCTGGCTTCTAGCTTCTGGCTTTTAGCTAACAGCTAATGGCTTCTAGCTAACAGCTTCTAGCCC
>JAOZSZ010000115.1 GCA_029939385.1 Pontiella sp.
GCACGGCTGGAGCAATCTGTACAACAACGTGCTTGTCTTCTTTTTTGATTTCATTCCAGACGGCTTTGGTATCGTCCTTTTCGTAGATCGCTCCCACAGGACAATGCGCAGAGCACTGACCACATTTAATGCAAGGGCTTTCATTGAGTGTGACATCGGCGGCCGGAGCCAGTCGTGTATGGTCGCCGCGGCCAATAAACTCCAGTGCATGTACGCCCTGCATTTCTTGGCAAACCAAAACACAGCGGCCACATTTTATGCATTTTTCAGGATTCAATACGATCGATGGAGTTGAGCAGTCGGGCTCAATGCTTTCGATCCGTTTTTCGAATGGAATTTCACGTATACCAAAATCGGCCGAGAGATCTTGAAGCTCGCAGTTTCCGCTGCGAGCGCACTGGAGGCAATCGTTTGGATGTGTGGAAAGGATTAACTCAAGAACGGTACGGCGGACTTCAACCACTTCAGGGTCGTGGGTAAGCACCTTCATGCCCGGACCAACAGCGGTGGCACAAGCCCGCAACATTTTTGGAGAACCTTCCACTTTCACCACACAAATACCGCAAGCGGCCCAAGCGTCGAGGTCATTGTGGTAGCAGAGTTTCGGAATGGTTACACCCACCTGCTTGGCCGCATTCAAAATGGTGGTTCCTTCTGAAACGGTTACGGGGATTCCATTGATTTCGCATTCAATCATAGACATTTTATATTCTCCTTATCCCTTGAGGATGGCGTCAAAATTACACTTATCAAAGCACTGTCCGCACTTGATGCACTGGTCTTGGTCGATCAAGTGAACTTCCTTGACCTTGCCGCTAATGCAGTTGACTGGGCAGACGCGTGCGCAGGCCGTACAACCGATACATTGATCTTCGATGATGGTATATGAGAGCAGGTCTTTACATTTACCTGCCGGACATTTTTTATCGTTGATATGTGCAAGATACTCATCCTCGAAATAATTCAGCGTGGACATGATCGGGTTCGGTGCCGTTTGCCCCAGACCGCAGAGCGAAGCCTTACGCATGGCCTGTGCGAGCACTTTTAATTGATCAAGATCTTCTAGCGTGCCCTGACCTTTTGAGATTTTATCTAGAATGTTATAGTTGGTACGTCCGCCGATACGGCAAGGGGCGCACTTCCCACAGGATTCATCGACTGTGAACTCGAGATAAAACTTGGTGATATCGATCATGCAATCGTCTTCATCCATCACAATCATTCCACCGGATCCCATCATTGATCCGATGCCTTGTAGGCTTTCATAGTCGATTGGGATATCAAGAAATTCTTCGGTGATCACTCCGCCGGACGGGCCACCGGTCTGGGCGGCCTTAAATTTCTTTCCATTCGCGATGCCGCCGCCGATATCGTAAATAATTTCTCGTAATGTTGTGCCCATCGGAACTTCGATCAGTCCGGAGTTATTAATTTTTCCGGTTAGAGCAAAGACCTTCGTGCCCTTGGAGCTTTCCGTGCCGATACGATTGAACCAAGAGCTTCCCTTTAGGATAATCATGGGAATATTTGCCCAGGTTTCCACATTGTTAATTACGGTTGGCTTCCCCCATAAGCCTTTAACAGCGGGGAAGGGGGGGCGAGGGATTGGCATGCCGCGTTTCCCTTCTATAGAGGCAATCAAAGCGGTTTCTTCACCGCAGACGAATGCGCCGGCGCCGAGGCGCAACTCGATATCGAAGCTAAAATCGGAGCCGAGAATGTTGTCACCAAGAAGCCCATATTCGCGGGATTGATCGATGGCATTATTAAGCCGTTCAATGGCCAACGGATATTCCGCGCGGATATAGATGTAGCCCTGGCTGGCTCCAACCGTTTTTCCGGCGATGGTCATGGCCTCAAGAACCGAATGGGGATCCCCTTCGCAAGTGGAGCGATCCATATAGGCTCCGGGATCGCCTTCATCGGCATTACAGACAATATATTTTTGATCGGCTTTGATATTTTTTGTAAATTTCCATTTCAGGCTCGTGGGGAAACCAGCACCACCACGACCTCGGAGTCCCGCGTTGCAAAGCTCTTCAATCACTTCATCACCCGTCATTTCGAACATAACTTTTTCAAGCGCGGCATAGCCATCGCGGGCGATATATTCATCAATGAACTCCGGGTTGATTACCCCGCAGTTGCGCAGCACAATCCGCTTCTGTTTTTGGTAAAAGCCAATCTCATTGGCTGACTTTCCTTTTTGCTCTTTGTCGTAAAGAAGCTCTTCAACTTGGCGGCCTTTGATGATGTGTTCGGCCACAATTTGTTTGGCATGCTGCGGGCCAACTTTTACATAGAACGTTTCGTCCGGAAGGATTTTAACAATAGGGCCCTGTTCGCAGAAACCGAAACAGCCGGTTTTTACAAGTTGGGCCTCGGTTTCAGCACCCTGTGCCTTAAGTTCTTTTTCGAGCTCTTTATAGAGAGCGATTCCTTTGCTGGATTCGCATGCGGTTCCCGCACATACGAGGATATAATTTTTGTATGCCATGGTTATGCCTACCTATTTAATGATGTCTGCTGCGGGTTTATCAAAGATGTGATCACTTACAAGTGCTTTACCAATAAGGTGTTCCTTCACGATACGGCGAGCGACTTTTTCATCAACATTACCGTAAATCACGCGGGGCATACCCGGCACATCCACTTCGACGGTTGGCTCGGAAAAGCAAAGTCCCATACAACCCGTCTGAGTGATTTTGGTATCCATAATCTCGCGGGTGTTGAGTTCATCAAGGAAAGCATCGAATGCCTCCTTGGCACCGGCAGCAATTCCGCAGGTGCCCATCCCAATAATGATCTGTGCCGATTTATCATTACCGTCGCGTTGAGACATCTCTTTCTTTTTTGATTCGCGCAGGTTGCGTAGTTCTTCAAGTGTCATTTTTGCCATGTTCCCCACCTTTTATTTTAAACGGATTGGACCGATCGGTTGGATCCGTCGGGTCTTTTATTTATTTCCTCTTCATTCGTTTCAATGAACTGTTTCATTAAGGTCAGACTTTCCAGATCATTCAGATCACCGAGTGCCTCTGTCAGTTCGTTTTTGCTTACGGTGTAGGTTTCCCCATTTACGCTTCGCTCAATACTCAAATTACCTTCAAATCCATAGCTCATCAAGGTGACGGCCGCCGAAGTAAAGTTTCCAAATATAGGAAGATCTATATGCTCTGGATCGAAACGAAAGCGAACCATGGTTCCGATATTTTCAGTCGATTCGATGGAGGCCTCGCCTTGAGTCATTTCTGCAGTTTGGAAAAGGAAAGGGAGTCCGAGTCCCACTTTACGGTGCTTATGCTTTTCACCGTCTGAATAAAAAGGATCTTTGGCTTTTTTAAGTAGTTCAGCACTCATCCCTTTTCCATTATCTGCAATCACGACATTCAGATTTGTTTGGGTCTCCTCGACTTTAAGATTTATTTCCGATGCACCTGCTTCGATCGAGTTTTGCACCAAGTCGGTAATCAGATCGCATAGCGTGGCGTGCATTTTACTTTCCTTTAAATTGATCAATAATTTTACTCATTTGTTTAGTCGTCACGCTGCCGAATACTTCGCCGTTAACGGTCACAACTGGCGCCAGGCCGCAGCAACCGATGCAACGAACGGCTTCAACCGAAAATTCACCGTCTTCTGTGACGGTGTTGAGGCCAACACCGAGAGAGCGCTCACATTCATCAACCAAATCCTGCCCCCCTTTGAGGTAGCAAGCGGTCCCCATACAAACGGCAATCTGAGTTTTGCCCGGTTTGGTCAATTTGAAGAAGTGGTAAAAAGTGATAACTCCGTAGATCTTTGCAACAGGAATGTCGAGTGCAGAGGAGACTTCAAATGCAGCTTCGCGAGGGATATAACCAAACTCTTCTTGTACGCGGTGGAGAACCATAATTAAGTTGCCGGGTTTCTCGCGCCATTTTTCAATAAAGGCATCGATCTCAGGGGTGAGTATCTTTTTCTTCTCAACAGTTGTGGTCATGTATTTTCCTCCAAATATAGCGATCGATCGACGATGTCTTTTTATTTCTCATTGCCCATTTCATATATCGAGCAATGGTCTATTTAAAATTATTTTATATGGCTCGTAAATAACCGAGGAATAAAATCCTGTGCTTACCGTTCTTAAAAGTTGCAAAAATATATACGCATAATTCATCCAGTAAATGAAAAATATTCATTTTATGTTGTTTATACGTGATGTAGGTAATATTAATGACAACGTAATGCAACTTATTGGCATAATACGTTATTTTAATAACAACAACTCAGGGATTGTGACATGAATGCAAATCAAGAAGTTATCCGTAGGCTTTCAAGATATCGCAACGTAATGCAAAAAATGAAAGGGCTGGGATTAATAAAGGTTTTTTCCGATAACTTGGCGGATGCCATTGGTGTCTCCTCCTCATTGGTGCGTAAGGATTTCTCCATGTTTGATCTGACGGGGAATAAGCGGGGGGGCTATCGCATCGATGATTTGGTTTCAAAACTCAACGTATTGCTTGGAAAAGATAAGAAACAAAGAATTATTATCATCGGATGCGGTAAGCTAGGGCGGGCACTGATGAATCACAATGGTTTTCCAAGGGTTGGAATTCGTGTTATTGCCGGGTTTGATTCCGATCCCGAAGTCCTCGATGCGGAGGCACCTATTCCCATTCTTCATATCAAAACCATTAAAGAATTTATTGTGAAAAATAAAATTCGGGTCGTTGCGCTTACCGTTCCCGAACCTGCAGCGCACGGGCTGGTTGATATGCTTAAGAAAACTTGGGTGAAAGGAGTTATTAATTTTTCACCCCTGCCATTAAAAAGCTCTGAGGACTTTATTATTCATAATGTGAATATCGAACAAGAGATCGAAAATCTCTTTTATAATATTCACTTTGCTGAAAACCAACCTTCGGATTCATAGAGCGATTTCACTAATTAAGTGTCAGGAAAAGAAGAGCGGGTGTCATGCCGCGTTAGCTCCATACACTTGACCGCAATATTTAAACCAAGCTTTCCATCCCTATTCCCTCTGGAAAGTTTGTTTAAACATTACGTGGCCTTGTAGGTCTGTAATTTGAATCCGCATGATGGCTTTATTATTGGCCAGCGCAGCGTCAATAATGATTAATGTTGCTTGCTCCGGCTTCGGGCCACCACCAACAAACTGATGCACTGGCATATTTGCTATTGGCGTATCGTGGCGGGCTCTGTGGGTATGACCACAGATGAGGGCGTCAAAACCTGCGGCTTTGAGTTGCGGAAGCCAGAGTTTAGCGCCGAAACCACAGTAACGAGCAT
>JAOZSZ010000116.1 GCA_029939385.1 Pontiella sp.
CCCATCTTCAGCGCAATTTTTGCGGTTCCGATATTGCTCGAAAACTTAATAATGTCTTCCACGGGAATGATGCCTTCTCCATGACTATCGCGAAGGGCCTTTCCTCCAAAAACCCAATACCCCTTTTCACAATCAATTAAGTCGGTTTCTTTTACGATCTCATGATCAAGCGCAGCGGCAATCACTCCGGCCTTCATCGTGGACCCGGGTTCATAGTTAAAACTAATCGCGCGATTCCTCCGCCACTCGGGCGGTGCTTTTCCATAGCGATTAAGATCATAAGTTGGGCTCGAAGCCATCGCTAAAATCTCGCCTGTGCGCACATGCATAACGATCGCCCAGGCCGCCTTGGCTTGAAATTCATCTCGCATTTTTTCGATGGTTTGCTCGACAACATACTGAAGCTGTTGATCCAGCGTAAGCATTACGTTTGCACCGTCTTCCGGTTCAATATCCACAATTCGAGCACTATAGATTTCCCTGCGGCGGCCATCTTTTTTACTCACGCGCAGGCCCTCTTTTCCTCGAAGAACCTTATCCATGCGTTGCTCAACGCCCGCGCCTCCCACACCCTCTCGATTTGCAAATCCCACCACATGGGCCATAAGCGCCCCTTTGGGATAGGTTCGAATGGGAGCCTCTTCGAGCATGACACCGCGCAAATAAATATTGGTCTTCGCTCCAGCCACTACGTTCTCAGGGGTATACATCAACCCATATGATTTTCGACGAAAGCGTTCAAGATAATGACCCGGCACATATTTTTTAAGACGAACATATTGGCGCGAGGTATCGGATAACTTTTTATACAACTCATTTTCCGGAATTCGAAATTCACGGGAAAGTGTTTTACACACGCTAGAAAGATCCCCGTACTTATCAATATACGAAGGGTCAGCACAAACATGGTACGCCGGAAGATCCATGGCCAAAATGGCGCCATTTCGATCGACAATTCGACCGCGACTCCCCATGGGCTTCCATTCTAACATCCGCCCCTGAATAATAGGTTCGCAAACCCAGCTTTCTGGCCGAAGGTGTAGAAAGAAAAGACGGGTTGCAATCCCCATAAAAACAATCAGGATTGCGGCCGCAAGTAGCGCAATCCTTCCTTTGTACCGTACCTTAGCCATGGTGTCCTAGACTAGTCCCTCATGCAGGAAGCACTCTTTATTTATTATAAGTTAATGAACGGTTCCCCGGATCACGCTGATAACGCACCCGAACAATTTGTGTTTCGCGCGGCATAATCATTTTAAGCCGATGTTTTTTAATGGCCCGCTCAAGGTTGGCGGGCGAAGTGATATAGGACCAGCGATCCTGTTCGTTCACCAATCGCTTTTGTGCGGCAATCAATACGCTCTCTTCCCCTTTAATCTCCTTACCGAGTGCGTCGCAACGAGAACAGAGCCACATATAACTTAAGCCAAGCACCGCAACCACCACCAAAATGTTGGCCAAAAGAACCGGAAAGGGAACTTGTACCTGATTTTTCTTCAGCTTTTTCTTTTTACGCTTCATAGCCCTATTCTTCCTCTATCTTTACAGCCCGTAATTTTGCCGAACGTGAACGTGGATTGATGCTTTTCTCCTCTTCACTCGCGATTACTGGTTTCTTTGAAATCCATTTCATGGGCGGCTCTTCATAATACCGCCGCACCCCACCTTGTTGCAGCGATTCCTCGCGCGGCACATGGCGATTAAAAAACTGCTTTACCAACCGATCCTCTAAACTATGGAACGTCAAAATCACTATCCGTCCACCCACAACAACGCGCCCCGCCATGGTTTCTAACACCTGCTCAATACTCGCCAATTCATCATTCACTGCCATGCGAAGCGCTTGAAAGGTCTTCGTGGCCGGATGAGTTCTTTTTCCTTTTCGACCGCCCTTTGCTCGCTCAACAATTCCGGCAAGTTGCGCGGTGGTTTCAATCTGTACTTTCCCCCGCGCATCCACGATCGCTCGGGCAATACGACGCGATGAACGCTCTTCGCCATACCGAAAAATAAGATCAGCCAACTCCTGTTCACTCGCCGTATTAACAAGATCGCCCGCGGTCTGCCCACAGGACTGATCCATGCGCATATCGATGGGGCCATCCTGCTGGAAGCTAAAACCACGATCCGCGATATCGAGTTGGAAAGAACTCACGCCAAGATCGAGAAAAACTCCATTCACCTGGTCAATGCCCAATCGATCGAGCTGTGTGGCCATATTAGAATAGTTATCGTGAACCAAACCCATCCGGTGCTCGGCTTCAGTCTTAACGTTGGCTTTCACCCGCTCAATGGCATCCATATCCCGATCAAAACCAATCAATCTACCGTCGGCAGTCAGCTGCTCTAAGATGGCGTTGGAGTGACCCGCATTCCCAAGTGTGCCATCCACATAAATCCCCGATGGATCCGTGATAAGGCTCTCTAAACACTCGTTGAGCATGACCGGTATATGCACTATTTTCCTTTTACAATATCTAGAGGTTGCTTGGTTTGATCCTGCTCTCGGCCAAAACTCCAATGAGTCCGATCCCCATGAAGACACGAAAATAAATGACCCGAATTTACGAGGGTTAGGCTAAAGCAACGTTCTCGATCCGAGGAATGATCAATCGACCTCGAATAACTCAAATACTTCGCCACATCCAGCATGCTCATGTAATCTGCCCCCTTCGCATCCATCTCTTCTCGTTAATAGCCACTAAAAAATAGGTTCTCTACGGCAGGAGAATCCTGCGGCAGAGCTAAATCAAAATTCTCGGCACTCCACAGCTCAATACGCGTGAGCGTTCCAACCAAAACCACCTGCTCCCGCACCTCGGCATGAGCCAATAGATTTTCCCGAATACGAATCCTTCCCTGCGCATCCCAAACCAGCAAATCGGCTCCAGCCGTAAAAGAACGAATAGACTGCTGATCCAACTTATCAAGAGGGCCGAACGAACGTAGCTCACCCAAACGCCGCATCATTTCCTCTTCAGTATAAAGGTAGAGGCATTTGTCTTCTGGATGAGGAAAAGCGAATAACTGGTGGCTTCCTTCCATTTGATTTCGCCAGCTCGACGGAAAAATAACGCGGCGTTTCGCATCTAAAGAATGCGTAAACGATCCAACAAACATGGCCTGCATATCTTTTACCATAGTCATTACTTATCCTCCACCTTACTCCCTTTGGTGGGAATTTATGACATTTCAAACCACCCCCCGTCAAATGCTTTCCAAACTATTTTCCAGTGTTTTAAAACTCTATCGGATCAATCCCCGGCTTAAATTTAGGAATAAAAGCATAGAAAGTCCCTCCACGCCTCCCCACTAAGACGAACCCATCCTTTATGAATTTCCACGAAACGTTTTGCTTTCAAAGAGTCGCTCCATATATTCGTTGGGCATGACACATTACATTCACAATATTAATCCCGTCATCTTTGAACTAGGTGGCCCCCTCGCCGTACGCTGGTACGGCATCTCCTATCTCATGGGCTTTCTCGCCGCCATCCTGCTCCTCCGCCACTGGTCAAAGAAGGGTGAATTCCAAGTGCCCGTCTCCGAAGTAAGCAACTTTGTCGTACTCCTGGCCTTCTTTGGGGTATTTCTCGGCGGACGACTCGGCTACGTCCTCCTCTATAATTTTGACCTATTTTTAAATAACCCCCTTTCCGTTTTTAAAGTTTGGGAGGGCGGCATGGCCAGCCACGGCGGATTAGTAGGTATGATCCTCTTCATGCTGTGGTATGCCAAAAAACATCAGCATTCATTTTGGAACTTAGCCGACAACATGGTCTGTACCGCTTCGCTCGGCATCGCCTTCGGACGACTGGCCAATTTTATAAATGGCGAACTGTGGGGGCGACCATCGCAAGTGGCTTGGGCCGTAATCTTTCCACAAGCCAACGACCCCATACTAACCCCCCGCCACCCATCGCAAATCTACCAAGCCTTTGCAGAGGGATTTCTTGTTTTTGGAATCATCCTGCTCCTCCGCCGAACCGCGTGGAGCAAACGACCCGGAGCACTGAGTGCAGGCTATCTCGTTCTCTATGCCCTCGCTCGCATTAGTATGGAATTCTTCCGCGAACCCGACAGCACCATCTACTTCGGATGGCTTACAAAAGGGCAACTCTACTCCATCCTAATGATCGTCGGAGCCGCAGGAATTGCATGGAAAAAGAACCTATTTAAGAAACAGACTGGCCATGCCAAGGATTTGATTTATGACTAAACAATAGAAAGCACTCGTCCTCTTTTCCGGAGGGCTCGACAGCCAATTAGCCGTCTGCGTCTTGCTCGAACAAGGCATACACGTGGAGGCCATCATCTACAAAAGCCCCTTTTTTAGCATTGAAAAAGGAGAGCAAGCCGCAAAAGCCCTCGGGGTGAAATACCACATCATCGACTTTACCGAAGACATTCTTGAACAGATACAAAATCCAGCCCACGGCCTCGGGAAAGCCATGAACCCCTGCATCGACTGCCACACCTATATGATTATGCGCGCAGGCGAACTCATGGAAAAATGGGGATTCGACTTCATTGCCACCGGCGAAGTACTCGCCCAGCGGCCCATGTCGCAAAACAAACAGAGCCTCGGCGTGGTCGCCCGCTGCTCAAAATATGAAGACCTGCTCGTACGCCCGCTCAGCGCCTCGTTACTCCCCCCCACCAAACCCATTCGCGAAGGCTGGATCGATGCCACCAAACTGCCCGCCTTCTCCGGACGGAACCGTACTCCACAAATAGCACTAGCCAAACAATTTGGAATCAAAGACTACCCCGCACCCGCCGGAGGATGCCTACTCTGCGAACAACAATTCGGAAACAAACTCAAAGATCTCCTCGACCACGAAGGCCCCGATGCGGACCGAACCAACATCTGGCTACTCAAGACCGGTCGCCATTTGCGACTCGCCGAAAACATTAAAATCATCGTCGGCTCCGATGAAGCCGACAACAATCTACTAGAAAAGAAAGCCCATCCCTCAGACCTACGCATCACCTGCCCCGACGTACCAAGCCCCACCCTCATCGCCCCCAAAGAAATCAACGAAGAACAGCTCCAAACCGCCGCCGCCATCTGTGCGCGCTATGCAAAAACGCCCGCCGGAGAACCCGCCCGAGTACAAATCACCACCGGCACCAACTCACGCATCATCAGCGTCATGCCCATGCACCCCGACGACGTTATTCAATTCATGGTCGTAAGTTAAACGCATCGCCCCCCGTACCGCAGGCGGCTCGCCTGCCTCTCAGGACGGGGACAAATATCCAGACCTAATCCTGCCCACTGTTTT
>JAOZSZ010000117.1 GCA_029939385.1 Pontiella sp.
CGAGAAAGCAACCTCAGCCTTCATCGGGGCCGGGCGACGCTCAGCCATTACCTGAAATATGGATCGAAGCCTTACAGGGTAAGGCCACCGTTCGCTATATTGATTTTCAGCTTAATCAACTTAATGTTGCGCTTGAATTAAATGTGATGGGCAGCAACCTCTCTTCGCTAAGGGATCCCCATACTCCATGGGGAGACCTTTCTATTATTGGTTCACTGGGGAATGACCACACCCGTTTTCTTACCGATCTTAAACTGTATCTTGCCCCTGTTATCGACCTGAAATCTTTGTCATTTGATTTTACGGGAAAAATTATGGAAATTGATCCAAGGATCATGGAAGACGCCTACAGTAAATTGGGAATCCATTCTGCACCGTTTGGCCTCGATCCGAAAATATATGCTCGTGATGGATGGTTTCAAGATTCGTCCATTGCCTTAAATCTTACGGATATTGTTTTCGAAGATAAGTTAGCCGATCGGTTGGGCGGTATGGGTTCCTTGGGTTCACTAAAGTTTTCCGTACCGATCGAAGGTTCACTTCAACACCCCTCGGTGAATATACAGCAGGCGTTGTATGACGCTATGGGCGGTAATGCAAAATCTTTGCTGAAGTCCTTTTTGAAAGGGGTCGTTGCCCCCGAATCTGGGAAAACTGGATCTTCAGAAGAGCTGGCCGATGTTGGGGTTGATGTGCTGAGTGAGCACATAGACCATATAGAGGATAGCGAGACGTTAAAGAAGGTGCTGAAAGATTTGGCAGGCGGGGATTCTTTCGATACAAATGCACCCTCCTCGATTAACTCCGAGGTTCTCATTGATCTTCTGGGGGAACAGATTAAAGAAGTCGAGGAAAATGAAGAGCTTAAGAATGAACTTAAAAATCTAGGGGAATGGTTTTTTAGCCAGTAGAAAATTATATGATAATTACACTTTTAACGATTCTAGCCTATCTGCTCGGAGCCTTGCCATTTGGCCTGTTAGTGGCTCAGTCGCGCGGGATTAACATTCGCGAGCAAGGAAGCGGAAATATCGGAGCAACGAATGTTTTTCGTTGTGTCGGAAAAGGCTGGGGCATCTTTACCTTCACGCTTGATGCGCTCAAAGGATTTATCCCGGCTTTCATTTTTCCGATCGTTGGAAACCTTGCCCCCGAGTGGGGCGCGTTATTTGGTCTGATGGCCATTGTGGGCCATACCTTTCCGGTCTATCTCAAGTTTAAGGGCGGTAAAGGAGTTGCCACGAGCGCGGGCATGTTGTTGGGGGTGGCTCCACTTGCCGTCGGAATTGGGTTTGTGTGTTGGATTATTTGTATGGTGATTACGCGCTATGTTTCGCTCTCATCAATTGTGGCGGCGATGGCCGTTACGGTTTCGGTTTGGATTCAGGACAAAGGCTTAGTCATTAATGTGGCATTAACCCTTCTTGCGGTACTGATTATTTGGCTCCATCGCGCCAACATTGAGCGGTTGCTTAAGGGTACAGAAAATCGATTTGTAAAAAAGAAAGAGGATCAAGTATGAAGACAACTGTAATTGGTGACGGGGGTTGGGGAACAGCTCTGGCGATGGTACTCCATCGTAATGGACATGAAGTGACTGTTTGGGGCCCCTTTTCTGAATATATTGAGGAAATTAGAGTCTCGGGTAAAAATAAAACCTATCTACCCGGAGTTGAAATTCCGGCATCCATCCATTGGACGGCCGACCGAGAAGCCGCCGTGAAGGATGCTGATCTTATTGTTTTCGTTGTCCCATCGCGTTTCTATAAGCCGGTTGTTGAAAGTCTAAAACCCTATATTTCTGAAAATACCCTTTTGTTGAGTGCAACCAAGGGGCTCGACGAGCAAACGTATGAACGAATGAGTGAGGTTGCTGAGCATATTCTCCAGCGCCCTGTAGCGGTCTTGTCGGGGCCGAGCCATGCCGAAGAAGTGGCGCGTGGCATTCCCTGTGCCGTAGCCATTGCGGCGGTCAATCATGATGTGGCCGAACAGATTCAACAGCTTTTTGTGAATGACTCCTTTCGGGTCTATACGTTGTCCGATGTCATTGGGGTTGAGTTGGGCGGCGCACTTAAAAATGTGATTGCCGTTGCCGCAGGAATCGGAGATGGCATGGGATTTGGCGATAATACAAAGGCCGCACTCATGACGCGGGGTATTGCTGAAATTACTCGGTTAGGGGTCGCCTTGGGAGCCAAGCCTGAAACCTTTTCGGGGCTCAGCGGAATCGGCGATCTTATGGTGACTTGTATGAGTCGCCATAGCCGCAACCGTGGCGTTGGTGAACGACTCGGAAAGGGAGAAACCCTAGAAGAGATTATGGCGAGCATGAAGATGGTGGCCGAAGGGATTTGGAATTGTCAGGCCGCCAAGGAACTTGCCGATCGCTTGGGGATTCCGGTGCCTATTACGGAGCAGGTTAATGCGGTGGTTCATGAAGGCAAAGACCCCCGTCAAGCGGTGATGGATCTCATGGCTCGCGCACCCAAACCGGAATAAAAATAGGATATAATTTTAAATATTAAACGGATTAAAATAAGGAAAGTTTAACAGATGAAAATTAAAGCATTTAAAGCATGGCGTCCGGCGGCGGACAAAGTAGAAAAAGTAGTATCGGTTCCATACGATGTGGTGGATCGGCGTGGAGCAGCAGAATTGGCGGCGGGGAATCCGGATAGTTTTTTACATGTTGTACGCGCGGAGATCGATCTCCCTGAAGATACGAATCCCTATAGTGACGCGGTCTATGAACGAGCCAAAGTGAATTTACAACAATTCATGGATGATGGCATTTTGATCCGAGAGGAGGAGCCTTCTCTTTATCTATATAGTCAGCAGATGGGCGACCATCTTCAGTTTGGCATTGTGGCCTCTTGTCATATCGAAGACTACGAAACGGGAAAGATTAAGATTCACGAAAAAACACGGCGCGTGAAGGAGGAGGATCGCATTCGCTATGTCGATACGCAGAATGCTAACACGGGTCCGGTATTCCTAGCCTATCGGGATAATGAGAAAATCAATACCATGGTGGATGCCACCCAATTGACGGAGCCGCTCTATAAATTTATAGCGGAAGATGGTGTGGCTCATACGGTATGGAAATTTTCAGACCCATCGGTGCTTGAAGCGGCCTTTGGTGAAATTCAAGCAACTTATGTTGCCGATGGTCACCATCGTTCGGCTTCCGCGGCCAAGGTGGGTGCAATCCGCCGTGCGGCCAATCCAAACCATACCGGCGAAGAACCTTATAACTATTTCTTAGCCGTTCTCTTCCCGAAGAGTGAGCTAAAGATTTTGGCCTATAATCGGGTAATCCTTTCTCTGCTCGGGACCAAAGAAGAATTTTCTCAAGCCTTGGCTGAAAAATTTATCATTGATCAAAATGGGGTTTCAAGTCCTCGAAAAGCGGGAGAATTTTGCATGTATATCAATGGGCAGTGGAATACACTGACTCCGAAGAACCTTCCGGAAGCTACCGATCCAGTGGCTTCGCTTGATGTGAGTATCCTTCAAAATGATGTGCTCTCTCCAATCTTAGGGATTACCGATCCTCGTGAAAGCAACGACATTGATTTTGTCGGAGGAATTAAGGGAACACAGGAGTTAGAAAAGTGGGTGGATAGCGGGCGTGCTATCGTAGCGTTTTCTATGTATCCAACCTCGATGGAAGAGCTTTTTGCTGTAGCCGATGCCGGTATGCTTATGCCCCCCAAAAGCACCTGGTTTGAACCTAAACTTCGCTCAGGATTGTTAGTTAATACTCTAGATTAGAGGTTAAATATTTTGGGCAGGAAGGATTTATTTTCTTCCTGTCCATAATAATAGTTCCACTCAGTATCCAATAACTATTGAACACGTTCGTTTAATGGGTGGTTTTCAGGCTAATTCATGAATAGGAATGGATAGTTGTTGGAAGTCGGAAAAGCATAAAAGGTAATATTATGAAAAAGTGGTTTATATTAGCACTAATCGTATGTGTTTCGGCGACAGTTCATGCAGGTAATGGCGGTGGCGGCGGTGGCGGTGGAAATGGTGGCGGCGGAAATGGCGGCGGTGGCGGAAATCGAGATGGAAAGGGTCAAAGAAGTGAGAATGAAGCCAACGAAGACCAAGAAATCTCTAAAAAACAGTTTGTTAAAAGGCAGAGAGAGCAATCCCGGAAAAGAGATACTGAATTTAATAAAACTAAGGCTGAAGCTCTATTCGATAAAATGGATAAGAATAGTGACGGCGTGCTGACGGGTGATGAAAAACCAAAAAATAGACAAGGTAAGAGAAATAGAAAGTAAACAATTCTAATTCCAAAAAAAACCCGAGTTAATCTCGGGTTTTTTTTGTGCCTTTTTTATTTATGTTATTTCTTAGGCTTTTCCAGCGATTTAATCATGAACTGGAATTCACTCGATTGGCGAAGTTGATCGAATTCAGAACTATTCATATAACCCAGTGCGGAGTTGGGGTCGGAAAGTTGCATCCCGCGTTTAATGGCTATCATGGCCTTATCGAGGTGGTTATTTCTGGTTTCTGCTTCAGCCAGTAAAAAGAATAGATTAGGAACATTTGTAATTTTCTGAGTCACCCGTTCGAGGACTTCAGCCGCCTGTTGCCAGCGTCCGAGTTGGGTAAGGTAAAGCGCAAAGCTATGTAGCGTGTCAATATCCAACGGGCGTATATCTATATAGGTTTCAAAGGCCTTAATTGCTTCATCTTCTCGTTGCTGTTTTTCATAGAGGAGGGCTAGATTTTTCTGCGGTTCTGCATAAGTTGATTTCATTTCAATGGCTTGTTTTAGATACTCCTCAGCCCGATCGTAGGCTTCAATGCTAATGCAGGCGACTCCAAGATTATTAAGTACACTGGGGGTCAGATCTTCTTTGGGGGCATCTTTCAATGAAGCGAGTGCGCTTTTAAAATTATTGAGTTGGAAGTAGACCATTCCAAGAGGAATTTTTACGCCCTGAAGATTAGGCAGTATTTCGAGAACATTTTCATAATATTCGGCCGCCTCTATGTTTTCACCAATACTCGCTGCTTGTTCGGCAAGAATTAGGTTAAACGCCGCTTTTTTGATCCACGTTGCATTAAATGGTCGGGCGCCTTCGCCCTCCCATTCTGGACTTCCATAGCTGTTTTCAAAATCAAGTACCCATTGTGATTTGGATGCTAATGAATAGCGTGGAATATATTCTTGGGTAATAGGTGTGGGAGGGGGGGCTAATGATTGGATTTCTATATATTCGCGTATGACCACCCAAACTAATGAAACAG
>JAOZSZ010000118.1 GCA_029939385.1 Pontiella sp.
GCCCTCCGTCCCCAGTGCCCTCCGTCCCCAGCCCCCAGTGCCCTCCGTTCCCAGCGCCCAGCCCCTAGTGCCCAGCCCCCAGTGCCCTCTGTTCTCCGTCCTCCGCCCTCTGTCTTCTGACCTCCGCCCCCAGCTAAGGCTTCCAAATTTTAACCTTTTTCCACTCGCGTCCCCATTCGAGGGCTTGACGATGAGAGGGAAAGTAGAGATCGATATGCATCCCTTTAATATCACCGCCAATATCTTCGACGCGGCCCCATCCATAGTCGGGGATATACATAATGGTTCCAAAGGGATAGTGACGTGTATCTGCGGCAATGGTTCCCCAGTCGGCGGGCGTTTCTGATGCGGTAATCCCAACGGCTTTGGGGGCTCCTTTATTGGGGCCATAAGCGACGACGGGCTGGAATTTCCAGTTTCGTTTCCATCCGCAACATTTCCCGCATTTGCAATAACCAGTGGTTTCTAGCTTAATGATCTGGGGCTTCTGATCCCGTGGGATCCAGTATTTCTTTCCCGTTGTGCAGCCGCTCAATACCAGCAAAACAAAGAAGGGCAGAATCATTCGGCCTAAACAAATCCCATTTTTCATGAAACCTCTCCTGACCAGATGGTTTCGATCCCGGTTTTGGTTTGGAGGAGGAGTTCTCCAAAATCACCAAATCCAACGAGTGTTCCGCTTTTTTTAGTATCCCCGTCGCGTACAACGAGTGCCTTCCCGATGGGGCCGGCTTTTTGGGTCCAAGGCTCTCGGATTTGTAAGAATCCCCCTTGTTCCCATTCGTTAATCCAATATTCCAGCGGTTGAAAGAGCTTTTCCATAGTTTGGACAATATCCAGTTTTTGTTGGCTTTCGATAAAGATAGAGGTGGCTGGACGATCAATTTTTTGGGCCTCTTCGCGCGTCATATTTATATTTAACCCGATGCCGATAATGATTCCGGGGACGGAAATCTCTGGCGGGCCGATCCGCTCCGAAAGAATGCCGCAGATTTTCCTCCCATCTACCAGCACATCATTGGGCCATTTTGGAGCGGAAGGAATGCCCATTTCTTGAAGCAGGTCGTTGACGGCTAATGCGACCGCCATCGTGAGGGAGGGGACGGCCATGAGTTCGGCATCGGTCCGTATAAAAAGGGAAAAACAGAGATTTTGATGAGGAGCAGAGATCCATTTCCGATCTTGCCGTCCGCGGCCCGCGGTTTGTTCGTGGGCGGCGATAAGGATTCCAGTTTCAGGTTTTAAACCGTGACGGAATTGTTCGCGCATGGCGGCGTTCGTGGAGGGGAGTTTTTCGAACCAAGTCGCTTTAAATTTCATGCCAGCAACATCTCTCATTTAGATTGTGTTTTTCACTAGCTATGCAGAGGCAAATTTCGTATACAAAGCGCTCATTTTCAAAAATTAAGGAGACTATAGACGATGGATCTATTGATGCAAGGAATTGTCCTAATGGTGATCGGCATGGCGACGGTATTTGCCTTTCTCGTAGTGCTGATTGCGGCAATGAATGGCTCGGCAGCCTTTTTTCGTAAATTTGCTCATCTTTTTCCCGAACAACAGGAATCTCTGGAACAGAAATCTCCGAATACGGGAGTGATTACAGAAGTTGCCATTGCCTTGGCGGCAATTAAGGCAAAACGCGGTTAATTTTTAATTTAATAAGAGGAGAAATATTGTGGCTAAAAAAACGATACATATCATGAACACCGCATTTCGCGACGGGTTCCAATCCGTTTATGGTGCGCGCGTATTGACTGAAGATTTCCTGCCGGCCATTAAAGCCTGCGTTGATGCCGGACAAACTCATTTCGAAGCGGGCGGGGGCGCACGCTTCCAAGCGCCTTTCTTTTACTGTAACGAGAGCGCCTTCGATATGATGGATAAGTTCCGCGTCGCTGCCGGCCCAGACGCCGACCTGCAGACGCTGGCTCGGGGGATTAATGTGGTGGGGCTGGACTCTCAGTCGCGTGATATTATTGACCTGCACGCCAAAATGTTTGCGAAGCACGGAATCACGACTATTCGTAACTTTGATGCGCTTAACGATGTCAACAACCTCGTTGACTCGGGAAAGGCGATCACCGATGCGGGCCTCAATCACGAAGTGGTGGTGACCATGATGGAGCTTCCTCCGGGGTGTGAAGGCGCGCATACCGTTGAGTTCTACCAAAAGACATTGCAGGGCATTTTGGATGCAGGCATTCCATTCGATAGCGTTTGCTTTAAAGATGCCTCCGGAACTTCGGTTCCGAAAAAGGTGTATGAGACCATCAAAATGGCTCGTAAGATGCTGCCGAGCGAAACTAAATTGGTGTTCCACTCGCACGAAACGGCCGGGATCGGAACCGTTGGCTACCTTGCTGCCATTAAGGCCGGCGCGGATCAAGTGGATTGCTCTATGGCTCCTGCTTCAGGCGGAACCTGCCAACCCGATGTGGCCACCTTGTGGCACGCGCTGCGCGGTGAAGATTTTGAACTCGATATCGATATCGATAAGATGATGCATGCCGAGAGCGTTTTCAAAGACTGCATGGCTGACTATATAATGCCGCCGGAAGCCAAGGCCGTTGAGCCGATGATTCCATGGTCTCCAATGCCCGGAGGCGCATTGACAGCAAACACGCAGATGATGCGTGATAATAATCTGATGGATAAATACGAAGATTGTATCCATGCGATGGGTGAAGTGGTTCGTCGCGGTGGATTTGGTACTTCGGTGACTCCGGTCTCCCAGTTCTATTTCCAGCAGGCCTTCAACAATGTTATTTTTGGCCCGTGGGAAAAGATTGCGGAAGGCTACGGCAAAATGGTTCTGGGTTACTTTGGTAAAACTCCGGTTTCTCCAGATCCAGAAATTGTCAAAATTGCCGCTGAAAAATTGGGACTTGAGCCAACAACCGAAAACCCGGTTGATATTAATGACCGTGACCCCAGCAAGGGAATCGAAGCCGCGAAGAAGCTGCTGACCGAAGCGGGCATCAAAGATCAGTGCGATGAAAATATCTTTATTGCTTCCACCTGTAAGCAGAAGGGAATCGACTTCTTGCTGGGCAAGGCCGAGATCAACGGTGTCCGTAAGGGCGCACTCACTCCTGCCGCTTCACCTGCCGCGACCGGTGGCGATGGTGGATACACCGTGACCGTTAATGGCAAGAAGATGGCGGTTGAAGTGAAAGGCGATAAAGCCACCGTCAACGGCAAGTCTTATGACATTAGTGTGGTCGACGGAGTTGAAGCCTCCAAAACCGCATCCGTGGCTCATGAGTCGGCTGACTCTATTGAGGTGGCGGCTCCCATGAATGCCAAGGTCGTTAAGGTTAATGTGACGGAAGGGGATCATGTGGAGGAAGGTGACACTCTCTTTGTGGTTGAAGCGATGAAGATGGAAGTGGAAGTGAAGGCCTCAGTGGGCGGCACTATTTCATCTGTTGCGGTCGAATCTGGCGCGCAAGTCACGGCGGGTCAGGCCATGGCTTCCATCAACTAAGTCGTAATAGCGAACGGAGATTTAGACATGAAGAAATTCATAACTATAGGGCTTCTCGCCGCCACCGTCCTTGGTGGCGCCGTCCGAGTGCAGGCCGAAGAGGCCAGCAGTCCGGTGGAAGAAGTGAAGACAAAAGAAGGTATTTCCATTGGAAAAGGCTTCGAGAAAATTTGGCATGAAACCGGGGTCTATCGGTTTATGAATCCAAAAACGGTGGATGAGAAGGCGGCTGAAAAATTGAATGCCGCGATCAAGGCCGCTGAAGCAGAGATTATGGCGGGCCATTTTGAGTCAGGACTCAAATACATCGATATGGCCAAAACCTTGGGGGCTTCGGAGGCGAAGCTTGCGGAGTTGGATGCAACCTATAAAGATGAGCTCGTACACGGTTCTGAAAATCATAAAGGTCTATTGCCTGAAGGTGCGGGGCAGTTGGTTATGATTTTGGTGGGATTGGGTCTGATCTATCTAGCCATTGCCAAGGGATTCGAACCCTTGCTTCTGCTCCCAATTGGATTTGGTGCTATTTTAACCAATATTCCCGTGGCGGGAATTGCGGCGGCGGCCATGCCCGGACAACCGGCTGGCTTCCTCTACTATTTCTACACCGTCGGGGTTCAATCCGGCGTCTTCCCGCTGCTCATCTTTATGGGCGTGGGAGCCATGACGGACTTTGGTCCGTTGCTTGCGAATCCAAAGACGGCGTTGCTCGGTGCGGCCGCGCAGTTTGGTATCTTTATTGCGTTGCTCGGTGCTTCGGCGATGAGCTATTGGACCGGCGGCGTGGTGGACTTTAGTCTGCAGGATGCGGCCTCGATCGGAATTATTGGTGGGGCGGATGGTCCAACGGCCATTTTCCTCTCTTCGCGGCTTTCGCCTAATCTACTCGGGGCGATCGCGGTTGCCGCCTATTCGTATATGGCGCTGGTGCCGATCATTCAGCCACCCATTATGAAGTTGCTCACCACCAAGGAAGAGCGCTCCATCGTGATGAAGCAGTTGCGTCACGTCACCAAAACCGAGAAGATTGTCTTTCCGTTGGTGGTGTTGATTCTCTGTATTCTTTTGCTGCCATCAGCCACTCCACTGATTGGAATGTTAATGCTGGGCAATCTGATGAAGGAAAGCATGGTGGTGGATCGTCTCTCCGAGACGGCACAGAATTCGTTAATCAATATTGTGACCATCATGCTCGGTCTGGCCGTCGGCTCTAAGCTGGCTGCGGATAAGTTTTTGAATGCCAATACACTGGGTATTCTTGGGTTGGGACTGGCCGCCTTTATTATTGGCACCGCGTCTGGAATCTTACTGGCCAAGCTCATGAATAAGCTCAGTAAGGATCAGATTAATCCATTGATTGGTTCCGCTGGAGTTTCGGCTGTGCCGATGGCTGCGCGTGTGGCCAATAAGGTGGGCCTTGAAGCCAACCCGCAAAACTTCCTGCTCATGCATGCCATGGGTCCGAATGTTGCGGGGGTGATTGGTTCTGCTGTCGCCGCTGGAGTGCTTCTGGCTCTCGTGGGTTAGAAATATACGGGGAAATTTTCCTCACCATCTAGGCAGATGGAAACCTCTGCCCTATATGAAAAAGAGTCGCCGAAAGGCGGCTCTTTTTGCGTATTGTTAGGGGCACTCAAGTGGGAAAAATGCTCAGGTGTGAGCAATATTCGGTGTAGCCCCGCTTCACCCGAAGGGAAAGCGGGTAGAAGAGGCGGTTGGGTGTAGCCCCGCTTCACCCGAAGGGAAAGCGGATAGGAATGATGCTCGGGTGTG
>JAOZSZ010000312.1 GCA_029939385.1 Pontiella sp.
TAAAAATGTTCCGGCCGCCGGATCGATTACGCTGGTGCTCATGGCGCGCGAGGGCGTGAAGCGTAAACAATATGAGTTGGTGCACGAGGCCTATCACCGCTACCTTTCAAGTTTTGAAATTTCGGCCAATATGCTCTATGTGATGAATGCCAATCTGGATGCATTGATTGCTCAGAAAGAATTTGTGGATGCGCTCGATCTTTCCGAGGCGATTTTGTTGAAGTTTGGGTATAGTCCGTCGGTGGGCTGGGCGCGTAAACGCCGAGGCGATATTTATCGGATTCAGGGGGAATATGAGCAGGCCATTGAGGCCTATAAGGAAGTGCTCGCCGTTCGCGAATGGCGGGGTCCGCTTACACCAGAGGCCCTCTACTATATGGGCGAGTGCCTGTTTCAGCAGGGCGAGATTGAAGAGGCGTTTGCCTACTATCAGCGAATTTATGTGCTTTATGAAAGCTACACCCAATGGGTGGCACCGGCGTATGCCAAGAGTATTGAGTGCCTTACTCGACTGGGTGGTCGGAAACAGGATGTTTTGAATACATATCAGGAAATGCTCGCTAATCCAGCCGTGGCAGAGACTCCCGAGGGACGTAAGGCTCGTAAGGAATTCGATTCGCTTAAGCCGGTCGAGGAGGTGCTATGAATTTAAAATGCACACAATGGATCTATGTTTTGCTTATGTTGGGATGCGCTACGGTTGCGCAGGCGCAGTATGCGGCAAAGGTTTCGATGCAGAACGGAAATAGCTTTGTGATTAAAAAGTTGAATATCAAAGGGGAGCGCCTTTACAGCGATGATGGCAAAGCCTCGACTTCTGTTTCATTAATCACCGCAGTTGAGTTTCGTTTTTCAGGAATCAACCTGAGTATGTGCGAAAAGATGTTTCGATCGGGCGATCGGAAGTCGCTCGAAGGATTATTGAACCAATATGTTTCTCCGGTAGTTCCTTATAGTTATTTGCCCGGCAATCTCGGTGAATATATGGTCTGGATGCTTCGGGCGGAGTTTTGGAATGGAAATCAATCTGCCGCAGTAAAAACCATTGAAGCGTTGCGTGAAATGGACGATCCGGAATGGGTTAAAACGGCAAACCTCTACTTTGTGGTGCTCTTGCTGGAACAAGGGAACGTGGCCGATGCGAAATCCCTTTTTGAGGGCGTGGTTGACCCTGAGCATTTTTCAGTTCCTATGGCAGAATATATCCGCGCAAAACTGGCCATTGCGGTGGGCGAACATCGTTCGGCCATGCAATATATTGCACAGATTTTAGCGTTCCATAGTGATGATGCCGAATGGATGGCGCCGGCCACCGCTCTTGAACTAGAGGTCTATCAAGCCTCGGGGCAACTTGAAAAAGCGCAGGTGGTGGCACAAGAATTAATGATGGCTTATCCCGGAACAGTGTGGGGCAAGTTGGGCGAAAAGGTTATGAAATAATCGGTTAATGAGGAGGAAAAGTATTATGAAAAAAGGATATTTTGGATTGTTGGTTATGTTGGTGATGCTGACGGTGATATTAGTTCCCGTGGCCAGCTCGTTGGCGCAGGATGTGGCCACCCCCGCCGCGACGGAGCAAATGGAAGTGGTGG
>JAOZSZ010000006.1 GCA_029939385.1 Pontiella sp.
CCAAAATATGATCCTCATCCTCCTCGTATACGGGAATAAGCTCAATCTCTTGTCCTGAAGCCTCCTTCAATGCATCGCAAGCCAATGTATCTGAACGAAAGAAGAGTTGCCGCACCCGAGGCACCATTAACTCACGCACGCGCATTTCAGATAAATTAACAATATCCTCCACAATGGCCTTTTCCTGTTTTCCAAAGCTTGGATCATGCCGCGTGGCCTCAATCAACATTTTTAATTCATCGGCGGTAAGCTGATTATCGTGCTGATCATCCGGCTCCATTCGTCGCGTAACAAATTCCAATAGATATCGAACGGGTCCTAGAAAATGGAACCAACTGCGTAACCAAAAGGCATTTAAACGCATCACCCGCTCTGGAAATGAAATTCCAATGGCCTTGGGTAATAGTTCTCCCATAAGAATGATTAAAACTAAAACAACCATCCCTATAACAGCCTCCCACCATTCACCATAACGAAGGCCAAAATCGCGAGAGAGCACTACGCTGATACTAAAAAATGAAATGTTAACCACAATGTTTCCAAACAGAATGGTGATGAGCAATCCCGAAGGATTTTTCGTCAGCAATGAAAGGATTTTTTCAACGTGTTGGCCTTGCCCCCGGAGTCGTTTCACCTGCTCACGGGTCAACGAGAACAGGGCCGTTTCCGTTCCAGAAAAGAAGGCGGAACACAACAACAATAGCGCCATCACCCCAAGTGCAATAAAATGATCAAAAAGTATTTCCAAGTTCCTAAACCTTCTTCTATTGAGAAAGACATTACATCGCAACAGCAAGGGAAAGGAAAGCCTATCGAGAGTTTTTCCAACCGTTGGAAACTTTCCGCTTCTAAATTCCAAGGGTTTGGATAAAGTGACCGTTCATGAATCAATTTACCGTACAAACTCAATCACGTACCGATTTTATTAAAATCGATCAAGAAGTGGCCGAAGAAGTCCGGAAGAGTGGTTTGCGAGATGGCGTGGTGACGGTGTTTATTCCCCATACTACGGCAGGAATAACGATCAACGAGAATGCCGACCCTGATGTACTGACTGATATGGAACTCGTACTGAACCGTAGTATCCCGTGGGAAGGTGGATATCGCCATTCTGAGGGCAATACGGCCGCCCATGTGAAAGCCAGTATGATGGGATCTTCTGTTCAAGTCATCGTTTCTGATGGAAGGCTACAACTTGGAACTTGGCAGAGCCTTTATTTTTGTGAATTTGACGGCCCCCGCACCCGACATGTGTGGATGAAAGGAATTTAATAGAATGAAAAATAAGAAGATTTTAATCCTTAGTGGAAGTGTTTTCCTTCTGTTCGCCATCTTATTGGGTTGCGGAGAACGCACCGGAGAAAAGGAATATAATAAGGCCCTCGCATCCATAAAGAATGGTGATTTGGTACGCGCAGAAGGGCAACTAGAAAAAGCCATCCGCAAATTCACAAGTCATGAAGAAAAATCGAAAGCCAACAACCAATTAGGCATCATCCTTTGGCAACTCGAGAAGCAAAAACGGGCAACGGAAGCCTTCGCCGAATCCTGCCGTCTTTCCGATGATCTAACCGGAGCCAATAAAAATTTAGCGATTGCGCTCTTCTATATTGGGGCATTGGAACAATCTGAATTTGAGTTCACCAAAATCATCAATGAACAACCGGAAAACATGACGGCTCATACCTTTCTTTCCTTCATTCAAATGCAACAGAAGGACTGGAAGAATGCCTCAAAAAAGATCACCGAAGGCTTGCGCTCTAATCCAAATAATCCGGCTGGAGAAAACGTACTCGCACTAACCGAACTTCACCTCAATCAAAGTAGCAATGCCGCCATTCAACGACTCACTCAACTCATTGCGACCCATCCCAACTATGCCCCCGCGATGTTTAACTTAGCCGTTATTAACGATCAGTGGCTCAAAAATAAAGTCGCCGCAACACATTGGTATAATGAATATCTAGCGAAGGCTGGGAATAACCGCACACAAACCGCTATTGCTAAACAGGCGATTAGCCGACTCGGAGGAAAACAGCTTCAAGCCAAGCCCACGGTACGCATCTATCCCGAAGCCGCCACGCTCTTTATTGCAAAAGGTTCAACATTTCATGCCGAAAAAAAATATAAAGAGGCCCTAACGCAATATGAAAAAGCCATTCGAGCCGATCCATCACAGAAAACGGCCTACTATAATATGGGACTTTCCTACTACGCTTTAGGGAAATATCTCGAGACCGCCACCGCCTGCACGAATGCACTCAAGATCGATCCCCACTTTGCCGATGCCCGCTATATGTTGGCGTTAGCGTATAGTCAGCAACAAAAATGGAGCAAGGCCGAGCGAGAGGCAAAAATCCTCAAACAAATCGACTCAGAACGAGGGGCGTCTCTGCTGAAATATATTTCTGAATCACAGAAAAAATAGAGCCTTGAATCTTTTGATTAACTAAACCGATTCTTCACGTGGTGAATCATGATGCGATCCATCCATCCCGATGGAATAAACCGTGCCGCCCAATCCCCCAAATAAGCTGGGATCGTTACACGATACCGAATCTTTGGATGAGATGATTCCAACGCATGAAAAATCTTTTTCGCAACCGCCTCGGGAGGCAGGCGAAAATGATCCTCGCTCATCCCCCCATTTCGCCGCTTTTCGAAATATTGTTTATATGCTCCGCCAAATCGAGAATCTGCAGTATTCAGCTTTTCCTCGCCCTGCCCCGCACAGTTCGTCGAAAACCGTGTCTGGATCGGCCCCGGTTCCACTAAAGAAACGCTAATATGATTCGCCGAAAGCTCCACTCGCAACGCATCACTCACCGCTTCGAGCGCAAATTTTGAAGCCGAATAGATTCCCATAAAGGGTAGAGAAAGCCGCCCCACCACGGAACTAATATTCACAATGCGGCCATAACCCTGCTTTCTGAAAATGGGAATGAATTGATTGGTCAATTCCTGCAATCCAAAAAGATTGACTTCAAATTGATAGCGCATGGCATCGCGTGTTAAATCTTCAATCGCGCCCGGCATACCAAACCCGGCATTATTCACCACCGCACCCAACACCCCATTATTTTTGGCCAAGACGCCATCCACCGCGGTCAAAATCGATTCACTCGAAGTCACATCCAGCTCAACCGCCTCAAAACCAGCTTGCCGCAATAATTCAAGATCCTCGAATTTTCGTGCCGTCGGAAAAACAGTCCAGCCCTTAGAGCGCAGCATCTCTGCCGTTGCACGACCAATCCCTGAGGAGCACCCCGTCACCAGCACAGACTTATCTTGAATCGCGGAAGCTCTCATTTATATAACTCCGAAAGTAGATGAAAAGTATACCCTTGGTTTTTTAAGGTTTGATAACTATCGCGAATGGCCAAGGACGTCTCTTTACTCCAAATATGCCCGATGGCAATAACGTAGCCCTTTTTTTGAGCCCGATCCACCGTGCTTTCCCATGCCCGACGAACACTTTCACGATCATGCCGAATATCCAAGAAAACATCCCGCATCTCAAGATGGATGCCCTCCCGCTTCGCCACACGGGGCACTACAGAATTATAGGCCGTTTTGCTATCGAGAAAATATAACCCCTTCGCGCGGCAATATCGCAAAACCTCAGCCATTAAAACTTCATTTTCCGTAATCCTCGACCCCATATGATTATTCATCCCAACCGCTCCGCGAACGACGGCAAGATTGCGATCAAGGAGCGCAGAAACCTCGGTTGGATTGAGCGTGTTATAAAGCGTACCCGGCCCCGTATCACTTTCCCGATTATAAGCCTCCATGGGTTGATGAAGGATAAATTCCTTATCGGTATGACGGCGAATTTCTGCGCAAACCCTTTCCGTTTCCTTAAGATGCGGAAGCACCGCAATCGTCATGGGGACAGGAATTTCTAAAAACGGTTGCAGTTCTTCCAAATCTAACCCTGCATCATCAATCACCAAAAAGATCTGCTTCTGGCGAACCACGGGAGGGCGCGGCAAAGGATTGTGATGCGTTGGAGCATGGCATCCACAAAGAACAAACAACGATAAAAAGAGAAATAACAACCGCATCGTCTATCCGTTTAGATTTAAGCGATAATCCTGTCCACCACCAAATTCGAGAATGCGCTGAACATGCTTGCCGAGGATATCGGCTTCAAGATTGACCTTCGTGCCCACCTTAAACTCCGACATATCCGTTTCCTGAATCGTATGTGGAATAATATAAACAATAAACCCATTATCCGTCAGTTCAGCCACCGTCAGCGAAATGCCATCAATCGCAATTGAACCTTTGTAAACCATTAGCATCAGCATATCGCGCGAGCATTCGATCGTGAATTTAAAGTCGCGCCCAATCTCTTCAACCTTCGCCACCGTACCCGTATTATCGACGTGGCCCGTAACGATATGTCCACCCAGCGTATCGCCCAGCGCCAACGCCAATTCAAGATTCACAACATCGCCCGGCTTCTTTTCGCCGAGATTGGTTTTATCAAAGGTTTCGCCCAGAACATCGAACATTAACTGATCCCCCTTAATTTCCGCCACCGTCAGGCAGGTTCCATTTACCGCAATACTATCCCCCAGCCCCGGAGGATGATCGAACGGACGGCTTGGCACCATCGTAATTCGTCCCGCCGTGCCTTCCATCTTAATCTCGGTGATATTTCCTAACCGCTGCACAATTCCTGTAAACATTTCTATTTCTCCACTTTTGCTTTAATCAAAATATCGTTACCCACCTGCTCCACGGAATGAAACTTTAGGTTCTGGACATCGGCCATGAGCCCCCCTTTTTTTGCAAAATTTGGGATTCCATCTGCCCCCATTAACTTCGGCGCGATAAAAAAGGCAAACTCGTCCACCCATCCCTCTTCCACTAATCCGGAAGCCAGCCGGCCCCCTCCCTCGCAAAGCACGTGCATCACATCGTACTTTTCCGCCAGCTCCTTTAAAACTTCTTCCAGCGATCCATCCCGAACCAACGTCCGCTCCGCCGCCTCGTCGATCAATACCTTTACGTCGGAGGGAATATTTTTCCCCATCACAACACGCCAGGGTTCCCGTCCGTTAGAAGGGCGCGGCAGTAACGACGGATCATCGGCGCGAACTGTTCCCGCACCGACCATGATTGCATCCGCCCGGCGGCGCATTTCCTGGACTCGTTCGCGGGCTTCGGAGCCCGTAATCCATTTCGAATTTCTGGTACAATCCGCAATTTTTCCGTCCAGCGTTGAGGCGAGTTTAAGTGTGACGTAGGGCATCCCCGTGGTAATAAATTTCTCAAAGGGAGCGATCAGTTCACGCCCCGCTACTGCACAGATTCCATCAACCACTTCCACGCCCGCTTCTTTTAAAATCTCTAGCCCGCGCCCCGCATGTTTTGGATTAAAATCTTTCACAGAAACCACTACTCGACCAATTCCCTTTTCGATAATTAAATCCGTACAAGGAGGCGTGCGGCCATGGGTCGAGCAAGGTTCAAGCGTCACGTAAAGCGTTGCGAACTTTAGTGATGCAGCAATGGGCGGAAGTTTTTTTAGGCAATCCCGTTCGGCATGGTCTTCGCCCGCCTTGCGGTGCCATCCCTCAGCAATCACATGATCTTCGAGTACAAGCAACGCACCTACGGGCGGATTCGGACGAGTCATCCCCTCTCCCCGCTTCGCCAGCTCAATCGCCCGCATCATATATTTCTTATCTGTATTCAGCATCACAACAACCGTTTAAATTTAACGCAAAGGCGCAAAACACCGCTACGCTCCGAATAACGCATCCACAAACTCCTCGGGATTGAAGGGAACCAGGTCATCTTCACCTTCGCCTAACCCTGCGAAAAGAATTGGCACATTAAGCTCAGAACGAACGGAAAAAAGAAATCCGGCTTTAGAAGATCCATCGAGTTTGGTGATCACTATTCCTGAGAGAGGAAGCACCGCATTAAACTGTTTAGCCTGAATGACCGCATTCTGCCCAAGAGAGGCATCGAGAACCATCCATATTTCGTGCGGTGCGCCAACAAGCTTCTTATTCATCGCACGCGCCATTTTGGGGAGTTCATCCATCAATGGAGTCTTGGTATGCATCCGTCCGGCAGAATCGACAATCACGGGATTACAGTCCTTAATAAGAGCCGTTTCGACCGCATTAAAAGCAACTCCTGCAGCATCAGCCCCCATCTCACCGCCCACAAAATCGCACCCCAATTTTTCGCTCCAGATCTTGAGCTGGGAAGAGCCGGCCGCACGGAAGGTATCCGAGCCACAAAGCATGGGCTTAAATCCCTCTTCCATCGTCCTTTTAGCGAGCTTTGCCGCCGTGGTGGTTTTTCCTGATCCATTAACACCCAGGAGCAGAAGAACGAGTGGCTTCTGATCGGACGCCCATTCAAAGGGACGGGCTTCGCCAAGTTCAGCGAGGAGAAGATCTTTTAGGAGTTCTTTGCGGGACACGTTACGAGGAGCAGAATCGAGTTGGTCGATAATTTCCAAGGTCAGTTGTACGGGCACATCGGAGCGTAAAAGGATTTCTTCAAGGGCCTCAACGTTGAGTTCGTCAACATCGCCCTTAGACGGCGAAAAGACCTGTTTGATGATATTTCGGGTCTTGGAAAGCGCCGTTACCCAAGCAACCATTATTTATCCCCTTTGGGCGGCTTATACGTAGTGCGCGCCGGACGATCGAGCTCTTTTCGAATACGATCGAGTACCCCATTCACAAAACGGCCAGACTGAAAACTGCTAAAATCTTTGGCAAAATGAACCGCTTCATTGATCGAGACCACAGGGGGCACATCCTCGCGATAAAGCATTTCAAAAAGAGCCACACGCATCACCGTGCGGTCGACGGCCACCATACGATCGGAGTCCCAGCGTTTCGCATATTGCGAGAGGCGGTCATCGAGTTCATCCTTGTGCTGGGTTACACCTTTGATGATCTCCTCGGCATACGTCTTCTCTCGATTACTCGGATCTTTCCCTTCCCAAAAATCCTTTAGAGAGATATCTATTGGCTCGGGATTAAAATCAAGCTGGAACAAAAATTGTATAATCCATTCGCGTGTCTCGCGCCGTCCATTCACTTTCTTTTTTTCCATAAGACCCCGTTTTAAAAATTCTAATTTATTTCATATCCAGACGTAACATCAGATATCTTTAAAGTTGTCGGTAGACCCGAGCCGTTTCAATCGCCGCTTCAGCCGCATACCATCCTCGGGTGTTTTCACCACCAAGGCAGCGTTTTTCGGCCTGCGCCCAAGTACGAACCCCAACGATTTCATTTATAATAGGAATATTATGGCGGCAGGAACTATCCAGGATGCTCTGCCCCGTTGTATCGATAATCATCTGGGCATGCTGCGTTTCGCCTTCGACCACCACCCCGAGCACAATCAATGCATCATAATTTCCACTGGCCGCCAATTTATCCGCCACAACCGGAATCTCGTAAGCCCCCGGAACGCGAATCACACGAATAGCAGAAACGGACGCACCCTTTTCTTTCAAACACTGAAAAGCACTCCGACATAGTTCATTCGTCAGTTCATCGTTAAAGCGACTCACCACGATACCAAAGCGCATTCCGGTGGCATCAAGATTCCCTAGAACTTGATGAGCATCAATACCACAGATTGGCTCAATTTCGGTTTTAATTCCTTTTCCCACCCTATTCTCCAAATCCTATTTTAGAGCTCATCTTTTTAAATGATATGTCCGAGTTTATCACGCTTAGTGGAAATATAATCAATATTATGTTCATGGGTCGGAAGCACTAAGGGAATGCGCTCATTAACTTCGATTCCATACTTATCCAGCCCTTGAATCTTTGCAGGGTTGTTCGTTAGTAGGTTAACTTTCTTCATGCCAAGATCAATTAGAATTTGAGCGCCAACACCATAGTCGCGCAGGTCGGCATTGAAACCAAGGTGCTCGTTAGCTTCAACGGTATCCATGCCATTTTCCTGTAACTCATAGGCATGGATTTTTTTAGCTAGTCCGATACCCCGTCCTTCCTGACGCATATAAACAATCGCACCATAACCATGCTTTTGAACTTCCTCCATCGCCTTTTGCAACTGCGCGCCGCAGTCGCAGCGCATGGAATGAAACACATCCCCCGTCAGGCATTCGCTATGCATACGGACTAAAGGAATTTTCCCAGAATCGGGGCTTCCACACACCAAGGCCAGATGGTCTTTGTTGTCGACATTGGAATTGTAGAGCTTAAGCCGGAAGGGGCCGGAATCCGTTGGCATATTAACTTCTCGTTCCATATGAACGAGTTGTTCGTGGGTATAGCGATATTTTACAATCTCCGATACTGCGGTCATTTTTAGATGATGTTTATCGGCAAATTTTCGAAGTTCAGGAACCCTTGCCATTCCACCATCTTCGCGCAATATTTCGCAAATCACACCCGCGGGCTTCATTCCACAAATTCGAGCAAGATCAACGGTCCCCTCGGTATGCCCCGCGCGTTCAAGCACTCCACCCGGCATCGCCTTGAGCGGGAACAGATGGCCCGGCTTAATAAAGTCGGCCGCCTGACTTTTTTCATCAACCAACGCCAAAGCGGTTTTGGCCCGATCCGTCGCACTGATTCCTGTAGTGGTGCCCACGCGAACATCAACAGAGTCCATGAAGGCCGTATGATATTTATCTGATGAATGCGCCGGAACCATATGGGCCAACCCCAATTTCATCAACTGGTTTTCATCCATCGGTACGCAGACAAGGCCACGCGCATGGGTAATCATAAAATTAATAGATTCGGGAGTAATGGTTTCTGCTGCACAAACCAAATCACCCTCATTTTCACGATCTTCATCGTCAGTCATTACAATGATTTCACCATTGCGAAATGCCTCAATCACATCCTCGATCGGATCAAATACGTCTTTACTCATAAGTATACCTTCCTAAATAAAAAGCCCTGAAGAACATTACGTCCACAGGGCTTCTCGACCATATAACATGCCGGTTCATCTTCTTTCATCCAGACTTTACGGTCGGTTGCAGAATTTCACTGCATCATGATTTTCCATACGCTGAAAAAACTCGCGGACTTTTACCGCCGGTCGGGAATTTCACCCTGCCCTGAAGATCGCGCTAATATGCTTCAACTCCATGAAGCGTGCAAGTGAAATTCCCCCTAATATGCCGAATTAGAACCCACCAAATGAATCCTATTTTTAGCACTCATAGGGTTTGTTTTCAGGATCAAGCTTTGGCAATGTTCCCTCTGTTTTATACAGACTAATTTAAGGGAAAAATGGGAAAAATAAAATATTCATCCGAACTCTGCAAAGAACTAACGCACGTCGCGGAAGATCCCCAATTAAAAATTCGCCATCGCCCCGTCCGCTATGAAAACGGCACCGTACTTCCTATCGAAATCACAGGCGTTTTCCCCGCCATCACGGGTACGGCTGAACTGACGGTCGACAAATTCTTGGGCGGCGGATTTGCCGGACAAGTCTACCGTTGCAAACTCACCGAGCTCCATCTTGCCGATGAGGGAACCATTCCGGGGCTAGAAAAAGGAATGCTTTACGCGATCAAAATCGTTATTCCTCCCAGCTCTTTCTCTCGTTGGTTCCGTAACACTACCTATTGGCTCGCCTTCCAAGGCCCCTTTAGCTCGCAGGTAAATTATGGGGCTTGCCGCGCAGGACTGGCTTGGCAAAAACTGGTACGGCGCGCCAGCCTTATTAAATTTGGGCGCGAAACCGCCGTTAAAGATGCCTATGCTTCCTTCTGGGATTCTAATCTCAATGCCTATGGCGAGATCACCGAATGGATCGAAGGCCGCATGTGGAATCTCGAAGCCGATAATAATATTACCACGCGCCGCGATTGGCGAAATGTCGATCTCGCCGATACCGGCAGCCCCGAGTTTGTCGATAAGCGCCGTTTCATGGCGGGCATGGTTGAACTCATGCATGATATGGGCGCACCCGAGTTTGCGCGGCAATACGAATGGTCGACCATGAAGAGCCAACCCAACTGCATGAAGCGCACCGACACTGAAGATGGTGGCCTTTGCGCGATCGACTTCCGCGCTGGCCTCGCCCTACTCCCATGGTTACCCATGAGCCCGGGCGATTTTAAACTTATCTTTGACGGCCTATTCAAACGCCACTCCCTTGTACAGTTCGACCGTTGCAATCTCTCAAAATTGAAAAGCTACCTGGCGCAGCATCCCGACGTATTCGACGATATGCAACCCATGATTGATGAACTCAACATTCAAGATCGCGCCTACCGTCGCTCCCTGCTTGACATCACCCACCACGGATTACGCCCTACCTTTGACCGCGAATTGCAAAAAGACATTATTGCGGGGCTTGTTGAAGGCTATCTGGCAGACGACCTTATTGATGAAGCCTTTGCCGAAAAATTACGAAAAGGTGGCTTACGCTTTGCATTTTTCCATCTATTCGGAGTCCTTCCAATTCTTGGGAAAATGATTCGCCAACGCTGGGGCAGCCAGGCCTTCCGTCAGCATATGCTTGGCATCTTCACCCAACCCACTTATCTAAAAACCGCGCTCAAGGCTCGGGCCGCACACGACTTGATTGACTGGCACCGCTCTGGACGAACCGACGAGGCCCGCACCCGTAAGCTCGCCGCCAAACCGAGTCTATTTTTCCTTGAACACTTCACGCTGGGCTTTCTTCCTATTGGCCTACACCGTCTCTGCATCCGCCCCCTTATTGCATGGAATGGGCTGGTAGCTTTCTTTAAATTTATTCATGACTTTGCTGTCGATGAAGCCTTCCGCGAAAAATGGTTTTTAGACCAAGTGGCTGAAGGCGAAAAAGATGGAATGCTTTCCCAAGAAGAACACGATCATATTGTCTCTATCATCAAAGAACCCTATATCGTTAAATATCTCAAAAGCATGGCGGTTCACTTCTGCACCATTCCGATTACACAAATCGTTAGCGTGATTACCGGTGGATTTGTTTTTGCCTATATATTGAGTAAAGGAGGCTCCACGGCTGAGGCCTCGCTCGCCTTTGCCGGAACCCTTGCACTCGTTCAGGTTACGCCTATTTCTCCGGGATCGCTCTGTCGTGGTTTTTATGTAGTTTATCTCATGATTCGCGAGCGCAACTGGCGCGACTATCTCGTGGCCGCCCCGCTTTCTTTTGTTAAATATATCGGTTATCTCGCCTTCCCACTCCAAATGACGACGACCTATCCACACCTTGCACGCTTCCTTGTTAGCCGACGGGCGACCGCTCTCGTTCATATTATTCCCGTTTTTGGAGAACACGGGGCACTACTAGAGCATTGGGTATTTGATCTCTTCTTTAACGTTCCTCAGATTTTTGGTCAGCATCTCAAAAAATTGCTTACGGCTTGGATGCTACTGGGCATGATCTGTATTTTGCCTGCCTTATTTGTGGCCACCTCCAAAGGCTGGGTTGGCCTTATGATTGCGCTCATCGCCGTATTCATCTGCCCCCGCGCAATCTTCTATCCGTTGCTTAGTCGTAAAAAATAACCCCTTCTAACCGATACGAAGCAACCGGCATTTCTAAATCATAGAGAAGACCTTGTTAAGGCCAAGGTCCGCATTTTTTCAGCCCACCCTCATACACAAAAAAACCCCGTCGTGAAACGGGGTTTTTTATGTTCTTCCAAGGGGTGGAAGCTTTATATCGAGGCATACTCCTTAACCAGGGAGTTACCGACGATATCACGCTGAATCTGATTCGTGCCTTCATAGATCTGAAGGATCTTGGCATCGCGCATCATTTTTTCAACCGGATATTCCTTCATAAAGCCATACCCGCCGAGCACCTGTACGGCATCGGTCGTAACGGACATGGCAACATCACCTGCATAGTATTTACACATCGCAGAAATCTTAGAAACATTCTTCACTCCGGCATCGAGGGTATGGCACGCAGCATAAGTAATGGCTCGGGCCGTTTCAACTTTGGTAGACATTTCAGCCAGCATCCAAAGCAACCCTTGGTTGGCAATAATGGGCTTACCAAACTGCTTCCGCACCTTTGCATATTTTACCGCTTCATCGAGCGCACCTTGCGCAAGACCAACCCCTTGCGCCGCAATACCAGGACGAGAAACATCGAACGTTTTCATGGCGAGCAGGAAGCCCATGCCTTCACGACCAATAATATTTTCAGCCGGGACTTCACAATCTTCGAAGATTAATTCACGCGTACAAGAGGCGCGAATGCCTAATTTGTCTTCCTTTTTACCAAAAGAGAATCCAGGGGTATCCTTCTCAACAATAAAGCAAGAAACACCACGAGAACCTTTCGATTTATTCGTAACGGCAAAAACAGTGTAGATGTCAGCCTCTCCGCCATTCGTGATCCATTGCTTGGTTCCATTCAGAACATACTTATCGCCCTTCTTAACCGCCGTAGTTTGAATGCCACCTGCATCAGAACCTGCGTTCGCTTCGGTGAGACCAAAAGCCGCCCATTTTTCACCGGTAGCCAGCGGAGAAAGGAATTTCTTTTTTTGCTCATCAGAACCCCCTAAAAGAATTGGATCGGCTCCAAGAGCGTTCGCTGCAAAGGAGACGGAAACCCCAATACAATATTTAGACATGGTTTCAATGGCTAAAGTGAAGCCCATATGGTCTGTACCAAACCCGCCGTATTCCTCAGGAATATAGAGCCCCATCAGATCCATCTGAGCAAGCTCTTTAAGAATATCCGAAGGGAAAATTCCTTTTTCGTCAAGTTCCGCACGTACAGGAACAATGCGCTCTTTGCCAAAATCGTCGATTAGATCAACAATTTCCTGCTGTTCTTCGGTAATTCCCCAATTGATATTTCCCATGTCCTTCTCCTTAGTTTAATTCTACCTAGATTAAATTTAAAATTCCTCTACTCGCCTTGTCGTTCAAGAAAACGTTCAACTTCGAGCGCCGCGGCACAGCCCGTACCGGCGGCGGTGACCGCTTGTCGATAGGTTGCATCAGCAACATCGCCCGCCGCATACACGCCATCGATTTTAGTCTTCACACCGTCTGCAATCAAATATCCCACCGTATCCATCTCGAGCTGCCCAACAAATGCACCGGTATTGGGCTTATGACCAATGGCTGAAAAATAGCCTAAACATTCAATTTCGGAAACATTGCCGGTCTTAACATTCTTCACTCTCACGCCCGAAACCCCCTTCTCGTCGCTAAGAACTTCCTCAACCACTGAATCCCAACACATTTCAATTTTTTCATGATCCATCGTGCGCTTCGCCATAATCTTCGAGGCTCTTAGCTCATCACGACGGTGAATCAGTGTGACCTTGGAAGCGAAGCGAGTGAGGAACAAGGCTTCTTCACACGCCGTATCGCCCCCCCCGACAATAACAACTGGCACATCGCGAAAGAATGCTCCATCGCAGGTAGCACAGGCAGAAACGCCGCGCCCAATCAGTTTTTGTTCGGATTCAATCCCAAGGTAACGCGCCGTTGCGCCCGTGGCAACAATCACGGTTTTCGCTTCAATCACTTCATTTCCAGTCAATGTTAATTTGAAAGGACGTTCCGAGAAATCGACAGAAAGCACTTCACCAAATACAAACTTAGTCCCAAAGCGCTCCGCCTGTGTGCGCATCTGGGTCATTAGAGATGAGCCATCGATTCCTTCGGGAAATCCCGGAAAGTTTTCGATATCATTGGTGGTGGTCAACTGCCCTCCGGGTTGCATCCCTTCGATCACGAGAGGAGCCAATCCGGCACGCGCAGTGTAAATAGCCGATGTATATCCCGCTGGGCCAGCCCCAATAATTACAACATTTTCCATATTCTTATTTTCCTATGCCTTAAATGCCGCAATTTGTTTCCGAAACTCTGGAACCACTTCGTGAAGATCTCCGATGAGGCCAAAATCAGCAATATCGAAAATTGGAGCATCAGGATCTTTGTTGATTGCAATGATCATATCGGAGCTTTGCATTCCAGCTAAGTGTTGAATGGCGCCGGAGATTCCACAGGCAATGTAGATTACCGGACAAACCGTTTTTCCGGTCTGACCCACTTGGTGATGATGGGAAATCCACCCCGCATCGACCGTGGCACGCGATGCCCCAACTGCAGCACCTAACTCGGCGGCAAGATCATAAATGGTTTTAAAATTCTCAGGAGTCCCTACTCCACGGCCGCCAGAAACAATGAACTGCGCGGCATTGAGATCGATACTATTGGTGTCGGCTTCATGCACCGATTCGAGAAGACGCATACGTTCTGGAACGCCGGAAAGGTCCACCGGATAGTTAATCTGTTCCCCTTCTTCGTGATCAGAAATCTTCATTTTCTTAAAAACATTGGAGCGAACAGTAGACATCTGCGGGCGATGATCCGGACAGATAATCGTTGCCATAATATTTCCACCAAAAGCAGGACGGGTCTGAAGTAGATTTCCGCCTTCTACATCAAAATCAAGTTCCGTGCAGTCGGCCGTGAGGCCAGCATCGACCATTACCGCTACGGTTGGTGCAAGACTGCGACCAATGGTGGTGGCACCATAAAGCACAATTTCCGGTTTTTTCTCGTTAATCAACTGGGCGACGGCACGAGAATAATAGTCGTTCTGATAGTTCTCCAATTTTGGATCATCGATGGTGTAAACCTTCTTGGCTCCAAAATTATAAAGTTCTTGGCAAAATTCTGCTCCATTGGCGGAGGGCAATACAGCGGCCAATGTGAACCCCGCTTTGTCGGCAAGAATCTGCCCTTGGCTGAGAAGTTCCTGCACCACACCGGCCAGTTTTCCGTCCCGCTGCTCTGCAAATACCCAAAGTTCTTTTATCGTGCTCATAGTACGTTTTGCTCCTTCAGCTTATGGATCAATTCGGTAATCATCTCGGAGGGCTCACCGGAAAGGGTTTGCTTATTTAACTTCACCGGAGGTGCAAAAACCTTACTTACCTTGGTTGGGGATCCTGCCAGTCCAATCTTTTCTTCGTCGGGCTGCAACTCATCAAAGCCCCAACATGGGATTTCGGCTTTTTTTGCGGCCATCTTTTTCTTAAGCGAAGGCATGCGCAACTGATTTGCCTCCTTCACAACCGTGAGGGCAGCGGGCTTATCAATATCCCAAATTTCATAGCCGTCCTCCGTCACTTTATTAATCTTAAAGGTATCCCCTGTGACCTCAACTCCTTTGGCGTAAGTAAGCATCGGAATATCGAGGAAATGTGCCACCCCTGGACCAACCTGCGCGGTATCACCATCGATGGCCTGTTTACCAAAAAGAATTAGATCAACATCTTCGAGTTTTTTGATGGCAAGACTAATAGTATAAGATGTTGCCCATGTGTCGGCGCCACCAAACTTGCGATCAGAAATTAGAATCGCCTCATCCGCGCCATGCGAAAGTGCTGTGCGTAACGCTTCCACGGCCTGCGGCGGTCCCATGGAAATAACGGTAACTTTTCCACCGTGTTCATCCTTGAGTTGTAATGCCATTTCAAGCGCATTCTCATCGAATGGATTGATAATACTAGGAACTCCTGCGCGGTTCAGACGGTTGGTTTCACGATCAATCGTGACCTTGTCCGAATCGGGCACCTGCTTAATGCATACCACGATGTTCATCTATACCTCTTTTCTCGGTTGATAAAAACAAACGATCAATATAGTTCAGACCGATCACTCCCTCAAGCCCAAACACCTATAACCCCTCCGTGTTTTTAATCTTTTAATGCCTTTAAAAAACAATATAATTTACTTCGGACTACGATCCAGGCCGAATGGCACTAAAGATGCTTAGATAGCATGACTTACAAATTTACAGGATTTTAGTGCAAAAAGGGGAAAGAGGAAAATGAAAGTAAAATTAAAAAGAGCTGGAATCATTGCACTTATCTTGGGAACGGCATGCTTCGCAAAAGCAGATGTTATCTGGCCCGCAGATGCAGACTGGACGGCTCTAATGGTTGGTACAGATATGTACCACGATGCCGTAGGCGATCAACATCCAGGATCAATCGATTTGATCGGAACTACAGACTCTTTTTCTGCTGGCTTTTGGGCCTTTGTTGAAAATGGAGATCTTGTTAATGGAGTAGCCAGTGATGTTTTTATGTTCCGAATGCGCGTAGGCGGTGAAAGTGGAAACTATGTTTGGCAGGCTCATTTAGATACAGACGGTGATGCATCGAATATCGAATGGATTTTTCAACTGGTCCAATCTGGAAGCCCAAAATCGCGAGGTGTTGAACTGATCAAAACGGCCATTGATGGCACTACGCTCGCCGATATTGATATTGGAGGAAACACTTCAAGTTGGCTAGGAGATCTTAGTCTATATTCACGATGGTCCCCCATCGAAGGAAGCACTGATTTTCATGTAGATTTTGCCATTCCATGGAGTGAGTTTAAGGCCATTACTGGAGTAGAGGAAATAGAAGAAATTCGCACCGTACTTTCAACATCAACGACCCACTCCGGAATCAATAAAGATGCTCCACTCGGAGCATCGCTCACCGATCAAATTAGTAATGTTCTATCTGAAAGCATTCCAGAGCCTGCGGTTGTGACCCTTCTATTGGGTAGTGCTGGCGGACTATTGGCCTTTCGCCGCATATTCAAGTATGACCCAGAAGATAAATAGAATTAAGAATAATTCTATCCTCTTTCTTATTGTTGTCCCCCGATTTTTAATTTTAAAAATCGGGTTTTTTTATCCAAAAAAAATTGCGGCGGAAATAGATGATTAAAGTTATAACTTATTCTATAAATATCTCATAATAATGCACTTATAAATTGACGGCCGTCTTCTAAACTAATAGCATTCGATATTAACCTAGATCGGAGAATGTTATGTGGAAAATTAGAATCTTTCATAATTTTCATTCGACTCACCTTATCACACTCTTCTTTTTCATTGCCGGATCAACTTTGGCATGGACCCCAAAACCCGTGATAGACGATCCGCTCGTTCGAATGCCCGGAACACAACCCGGACAAGTCGTTGATCTTGATTCTGACAAACAATGCATGAGTTGCCACGCCGGCAGCGTATATGAGATGGAACATTGGAATGGGTCCTTAATGGCACAGGCGGCACGCGACCCCATCTACTGGGCAGGACTGACGGTTGCGGCTCAAGATGCTATTTGGGCATTAGGCACGCCAAACGCGGCCGATATTTGTGTGAAATGCCACTTCCCGCAGGGATGGCTGGACGGCCGATCCGATCCTGTGAATGCCTCGGCCATGCAAGGTGAAGACTATGATGGGATTAATTGTAAAACCTGTCACTACATGTATGACCCCTTCTATCAGGAAACCTACGACGGCATTCGTGAAGGTAATGATTGGACGGGATATTGGGATGAAACAAGCTCTTTTTCTCAATCTATGGCTGATGCAACACGAGATGCTGATGCCGAGGCGGCAGGAGCAATCACCTATTTCAACGGGAATAACTTTTTTTCGAATAATGCCCCCGTTAGTGCAACGTATACAGAGAATGGCGGGGGGCATATTTATCTGATTACCCACACGGACGGAATAAGTGATGGGAAACGCGCCTCGTTTGCCGATGCGGAAGCTAAACACGATATGCTCTACAGCCGTTACCACAAGAGTAAATATTTCTGCGGAA
>JAOZSZ010000119.1 GCA_029939385.1 Pontiella sp.
AGAAGCTGTTGTGACTCTTATTCGGACGGGGGTTCGATTCCCCCCGCCTCCACCAGTTTGCATTTTCCCTAGGAAATTCCATATTTCCTAGGGAAAACTGCACTTTGCTCCATATTTATGCTCCATAAAAGGAGTAGATATGGTAATCACTTTCGCTGTGAAAAATCTAAAAGAGCGCAATGGTATTTTTGAATTCAGGATGGTTGTCCCTAAAAACTGTCAGGAGTCTGTCGGGAAAAGTGAAATCACCCAATCGCTAAAAACCAAAGAACCCGCTGAGGCGGCTCGGTTGGCGAAGGGCTTAACTGATGACTGGAAAAAGAAATTCGAGGAGATTCGAAAGCCATCCTCATCCCCCATCTTAGCGATCCAAAGCAAGACCAATGAAACCGTAGATGATTTCAGAAAAACGCTGTTCGACTACATGAACCAGAATCTTCCCGCCCTTCTCGACAAACAATCCAAAACAGAGCTGTATGAATTATCGCTATTGTATCAACAATGGATGATGGCCGTAACCGAAGATGAACCTGGAACGATGGATTTATCGAAGGAACTCGGAATAAGACTACCCTTATCAAAAAAATACTCCCCGGGAATGACTCGCAAACTAAATAAGGCAATTGTGGAAGCACTGGGCTATATCCGTTCCGCCATCGATGATGAATACGGGAAGAAGATTTCTCAGAAAATAGATGAAGACCTTCTAGATTCTGATGCTCATCGAATTGCACCAAAAGAAATTCCTACTCAACCCTCTTTAGATGAAACCAATATTTTCAAAGTCATGAATCTAATGCTTGATGCAAAAAATATGGGCAAAACATACAAAGGGGTGATCGAATCCGAAGTCAAATGCCTTCAGGAGTGGCTCGGGGGCAAATCCGATATAACCGCCATCACCAAGACGGACCTAGTCGATTATGCAAGAAACTGCCTGCCGTATCTCCCCAAGAACATGAACAAGATCGCCCTCTACAAGGGGAAGTCACTGGTGGCGTGCGTAGACATGGTCAAGGGGAACGTAACCAAGTTCGTCCCTATATCGCACCAAACATGCAAGAATCGTTTTGCGAAAGCACAAACGGTGTTCAGCTATGCAAAAGATCATCTCGGCATAATAACGATCAATCCAGCAAAAGGAATCACAATTCCAGAGGTACGAATCAAAGTTGTGCGGGAGCGTGGCTACACCGATGACGAGCTGTCCGAAATGTGGAAGGCCTTAGAAATAGTGTACAAAACCGTGAATAAACGTCCCGAGCGGTATTGGATACCAATTATAGGCCTCTACCATGGATTTCGACTTAATGAAATATGTAGCTTGAGGTTAAAGGACATTTATCAACATGCCGATGGAACATTTGTGATCGATGTAAATGGGGATGGTGAAAAAAGAAGCGTGAAGAATAAAAGTTCCGTAAGGATTGTACCTGTCCATCCGTATTTACTTGAATCCCTTTGCTTTAATGAATATCTCGATAATCAAAAAGTCATTGCTTCAGCAGATGCCCTACTCTTCCCTAACCTGACCTACACCGATGGCCAAGGCTATGCCAAGAATACGTCCGTTTGGTTCAATAAATGGAAAAAGACATGGCTTCCAGTCGAATCGCACTACAAAAACTTCCATAGCTTGCGCCATACCTTCATCCAGCAGGCTCAGAACCAAGCCAAGATGACGGATCGTTGCAATCAGGAAATTACCGGTCATAGCGTTGCTGGGGTATCCGATATTCACATGATTTATAGTGGACGATTAAAACCCAAGGCCGTTCTCAAAGAGCTAAAGGAGCTCAAATACGGATGGGAAGAGTAACTGTTCCATCCAAGCATCACGACCCAAAGGCTAAAAAAAGGAGATCCGTCAGTCGACAGGACGCCCGATCAACTCGTTCATATTCTGGATTAATATCTGAGGGGTCGCCTATCTCTGCCCTTGCGAGGCGATCAGAAATTAATCTGATAGCGAGTGCTACGCCCACCTCCTACCGGAGAGAACACATTCTGTGCAACAAGACCCTGAAGATCACGAGTTGCTGTGGCCTTGCTTGTTTTGGCGATGGTCATATATTTGTTTGCGCTCATGCCACCAAGGAATCCATCGGAACCCTCCTTCAGCATACGGCGCAACACCTTCAACTGTCGTTCATTGAGTAGATCGTGAACCCGATCAAACAGCTTTGCCTTCTTTAGTGTAAACTCAACTTTGCTTTCTGCCTGTTCCTGAGCACTCAACAACATTTTGGAAAACCATAGGATCCAATCCGTAATATCGTTGGATCGCTGCGCCTGTTTGAGTGCGACATAATACCCAGCCCGATCCATCTCGATGGCTTGTGACAGACTGAGCAAGACAGGACGACCGATTCCTTGTGATAACGCCTTTTCAGAAAGTGCTCGTCCCATTCTTCCGTTTCCATCTTCGAATGGATGGATCGATTCGAAATATAGATGCGCAATGGCAGCCCGCACGGGTGCCATCCTGATTTCATCTTCCCCATCGGGTGCTGTATTGTTAAACCATTGAATGAAGCGTTTCATTTCGCTGGGGACTTGTTTCGATGTCGGAGCTTCGAAGTGTACTCGTTCGTCCCCAATACTTCCCGAAACAATCAGCATGGGTTCGGGATGCGTTCTCCAAGCGCCCGATTTAACCCTCAGCGACCCCTTCATCAGCATATCGTGCCATTCGAACAGTATTTTTCTGCTCAGCGGCTTGGCATAGTCGTCCCGCACACTAACCATAAGTTCCGCAATTCCCTCCGCACGCGGGTCTCCAATTGACTTCAGCTCCGGATTGAGCCCAAGATTATTTTTTATGGAAGACATCACATCCGGACGGCTGAGCATTTCGCCTTCGATTTCAGAACTCTTCATCGCCTCGGAAACCATCAAATCAATGATGGTTTCCATTTGCAGGGTATCCGGAAGAGCCGCCAGCAAGCCGTCAAGCCGTCCATTTTTTTCAGTAAGCATGAAGAACAGATCCTGGGCTTCGCTCAGTTGGTAGGAGAATTTTGTCCAATCTTTTTGCTGCCAGTTATATTTCATGAGCCGATTATAGCGCAATTTCGGCTCATGTAAACAGCATCTATGAGCCGAATAAAATCCTATTCGGCTCACAACAGTACGTTCCTCCCAGCTCAGAATATTTTTATAAGGATCTCCAGCCTCCATGCAATTCCTATGCAGATATGTGTAAATGAAGAGGTTCTGCTACTCCTTATCCGGCACGACCACCCAAGAACCTTCCTGAATTTCATCCTCCTCACCAAGACCGTTGGCGGAACGAATGATCTCCTCAGTGACTCCATATTCCGTTACCAAATCAGCAATGGTTACTCCGACATCAATGAAAATATGTATTTGGTGGCTTTTGGTTCCATCTGGATTTTTCTCCCACGACCAACCTTCTCCGGTCCTTATTCGTATCGCACCACTCTGAATATCGACCACATAGAACTGCCCGTCTGGTGTCTTCCTCGATAGAATCAACTCCTCTCTTGGGCAGGCCGATCCACCCAACATGCGACGCACCAGCACATCCATGAATCCATCTTGATTAAAATCACCATACTCCAGCACTTCGACTTCAAGTTTGAACCAACTGTTGGATGAAGTCGTCACCACACCGTCTATGCAATCCAGCTCATACCAGAGGCACCCATCCACCAAGCGACAGGAGTCATCAACAGAATCATACTGAGGGATAATTAAAGAGGGATCATCTACGGTGTAAACATAGTTGGTTGAGTCTTTTGGGACATAGCTCTTATTCATGAACAATCGGTCCCCTTGTTGGTGCTGAACATAGTTCCAGTTTGGATGATGTTCACGAACGTAAGCATCATAGTCAAAAAACGACCCTGCCCCGACAATCGTTGCCCCCATCTCCCATGGAAGGTCTACGAGGGGAGCTGAAGTGAAGTCGTAGGCGGTAACGTAATCCTGCGGAGTGCGAGAGCAGGCGGTTAGGATCAGCAAAGCAACCATAGTTGTTATCAAATTCTTCATGTTTGCATCCTGCCTTCTGAGGGCTAAAAAAAGAAGGCTCGAAAGCCTTCCCTTCTCACTACCTGCAATCAACAGGCATATGTGTGATTCTATTTCTTTGGGGGCACCACCGCATCCGTAGCCGCTTTAGCCACACGGAATTTAAGAACGGTCTTCGCCGCAATCTTGATCGACTCACCGGTGGCGGGGTTATGCCCTTTACGGGCTTTACGCCGCTGCTTGATCAACTTGCCCAATCCGGGAATCGTGATTCCATCCTTGGATTTGGCACCCTTATAGACCTGTGTAACTAGAGATTCCAAAGCGGCCTTAGCCTGTACCTTGGTGATATCTGCATCGACTGCGATCTTAGCGATAATGTCAGCCTTCGTAACTGGTTTTGCCATTCTTGTACTCCTTCGTATTTCTATTTAGACTACCCCTCTAGCGTCTACTGGAGCGGGTTTCATTCAATACTAAGCATAACCGATGGCGTGGATACTCCACAAGACAGAAACCTCTACGGGATCAAAAAAGGAGGCCTCATAAGCCTCCCTTTATTCTCTCATTTTAGTTTCTCCGTTTAATAGTTTTTATTACCCGTTAAATATACTTATAGTTCATATGTGGATTGTCCACAGAAGCATTGGAGTTAGGATTGCTTGGAATTATTTCGAGCAGACCGCTCCGGTAACACAAAAGGATAACGATGCAAAAATTCTTACTAGTGGGCTCAATCTCATGCCTCCTGCTAACGGCAGGATGCGTATCAAAATCATCAAGTATCCCCAATGTAGGCACCCCGGATATTCCGTTCTCAACTACAGCAACCGTTGATGTTCTCGGTCCAGCCCAAGGCATCTCAAGTGGAGGAGTTCTATTTGGCTTCATCCCGATTGGATGTGAAAATAAATCCGGTTCCTCAGGAGGCTACATCACAGACCCTATAACCAAAGCAGCGATTTATAATGCTATTGAATCTGTTCCCGGAGCAGATGCTTTGATTTCACCACGCTATAAATCAGACACCATAAGCTACATCATTTACAAGAAGAGGACCGTAGCCGTTAAGGGCAAAGCAATTCGGTACAATACGAATGTTAAATAGACATTTAGTCCGATAATTTTCAAACAAAAGAGAGCAGGTTATGATTGCCTGCTCTCTCTTTTTTTACCCTTCCCCAATCTCCAGAAAGCCCGGACCATTCCCTTCTGGATCGGCCAGTACGA
>JAOZSZ010000313.1 GCA_029939385.1 Pontiella sp.
TTTACTACTGGGGTCTTAACCAATACATCACCCAACGCATTCTCGGTTCAGCGTCCCTTGCGGAAGGGCAAAAAGGGTTGGTGCTGGCCGCTAGTCTCAAGCTTCTGATTCCGTTTTTCATCGTCATTCCCGGCATCATTGCTTTCAACCTCTACAGTAAGGATATGGAAAAGAATGCGGGGAACCAACTCGTTGCTTACGAGCAGGCGATAGAGAATCCTTCCACGATCAAAGTCTTTAAACTTGAGGATCGATGGGTGATGGGAAACCCCGAAAAAGCACTTGAAATTGAAGCCTTCAATGATTCTGTAGTCGCGCGTGTCGGCCTAGATGCGGTGGAAACCGTTGAGGTTCATCCTTATAAATACGACTCGGCACTGGGGTTATTGATCACGAGGTTGATTCCGCAAAACAAAGGAATCCTCGGGTTCGTTATTGCCGCGTTGCTCGGCGCGATTGTGTCATCGCTGGCGGCGGTGCTTAATGCGGCGTCCACCTTGTTAACGATGGATGTGTACCATCGCTACATCGCCCGTGACGCCTCGCAGTTCAAGCTCGTTACCACGGGGCGTGTCTTTATTGGAATATTTGTGGTGATTGGATGTGTGCTTGCGCCAATGCTACAAAACAATAAGAGTATCTTTGAATTCATTCAGGAATTCCAAGGATATGTTTCCACCGGTATCTTGGCTGTATTCATTTATGGACTGATCAACCGATCCTCTGGAAAGTGGGCGGGTTTGATTGGCTTAATTGCCAATCCAATCATTTACTTCATTCTTTCCACCGTGCTGTATCCAGAAATGCACTTCCTTTATCGCATGTCTTACTCCCTCGGAGCCGTGCTTCTTCTGTTAACCATTTATGGGTTGATTTGGAAGAAGGAGAAAGTGGTATTCGCACATAACACCACCATGGACCTAACCATGTCCAAAGGCGCTTTGATTTGCGGACTCGTGGTTTGTGTATCGACCGTGGTGCTTTATGTGATCTTCTGGTAGACGGTTTAACGGTTAGAAAACAAAAAAGGCGCTCCATTCGGGGCGCCTTTCTTCGTATTTGTTATGGGACGAGTGTTAGATGATAATATCGCTTCCGCCACGTAACTGATCGGGGGTAACGATTTTAGAGGCCTGCTCTTGCTGCATTTTAACCATATCTTCTTGTAGTTTTTTGACCGCCGCATTGATGGCTTCAGGAAACTTTTCTACGGCTTCTTTCAGATTGGTTGCTTCGATTTCGCCCGAGATAGGCAGGGCCCCGCCGGGAGTCATAATGTTGGTGGTCGCCGAATAGGTCGCCACGCGTGTGTCGTCTTCGCTACCATCGAGTTTGATTGGAGTCATCCGGCGGATATTACCCACTTTGAGATCCGTGATGTGCTCTTCTTTCCAGAGATTGTCGCCATCGATCTTAATATTTTCGAGTGTATTTTCTTCTGTCATGGGACTCCTTTCGTGCTGCGTATTAAGGGGGGATTTATGAAGTTATATTCAAGTTTGTTTTACCCCGTATTGAACCTTTCAATACGGGGTAAAATGGTGCGCCCAACAGGAGTCGAACCTGTATCTATG
>JAOZSZ010000120.1 GCA_029939385.1 Pontiella sp.
AATTCTCATAGCTACCCACTGCAATAAGAATCTCTTTACAGGGAAGAACAATTTCAGCACGATCTTCAAATTTAGTTGAACTCCGGATACGAACTCCTGTCATTTCAATTAACCGTCTATTTTTTGGTTTAATCGACACTCCAGTGTCTTTACTATAATCATTTAGCGGGATTGCATATACTTCCAAAAACATTTCATTCCTCCTTTTCATTAAGTTAAAGTTATCCTCTGACCTCTACTATGAATTAAGTTCCGAGCAGAACATTCACAACGTCAGCAGCCGAGAAGTTATGTTTCCCTGATGAACAGAAACGAGCGATATCTACCAAATCATCTCCCATCGTAATTAAGCCTTTCTCGCTAGTTCCATTGGGCAAACGCTGTGGCATTCCAACATTAGCAATAAGCGCATTACAGAGGCATTTACGCCCGATTGTATCCTCTTCTCTTCCACCTTTAGCCACATAAGCGGCAACGGGTTCGGCAGGACATCGGTAACCAATTTTCCCATCTGTACGCCGATACAGTTGACGTAAGGAACCCAGATCACAAATTCGTTGACGTTGCTGATAAACCGTTTCATCGGAAAGAGTTCCAGCCAACTCTGCAATCTTAAAAGGAAATCCGGTCGGGGATGCAAGCGGATCAGTAAAGATATGTGTTTCCCCCGCAAAGGCTTGATGAATCAATTCTTGGCGAATATCAGGACATAGTCCCGATTCCTCGCAGAGAGCAAAAGCGGTACCGACCTGCACTCCATTTGCGCCTGCGGCCAAAGCTTTTTGCATACCCTCAGCCGAACCAAATGCACCCGCTAGCCAAAAGGGTAATCCCATCTCACGAAAAGCGGATAACTTTGCGTCATCGCGGGAGCCATAAATTGGTTCTCCTTTATCGTTCAATGTTGTTCGTCCACGCGGAGGAGCATTGTGCCCACCAGCCACATTACTCTCAACAATAAATCCGTCGATTACCCCCGATGCCTTGCGTAAAAGAATTGAGGCTAAAACCTCTGATGAAACAATAGGGATAAAATCTGGCCGTTGAAGCACGGGGAGCTTCGTATTATTTTCTATAAACTGCGAGGGATCAAACCTCATATTATAGGTTTCGTTTTTTCCTTCCAACCCTGTAATATTAATAGGGTATTCCGCCGGTGCGTGCTCTGATAATGCTGATAATACGCCCGGAATTGCCAAAGGAATTCCCGCCCCCATAACAACCACAGCCACGCCTGCTAATAAGGCTCCATAAATTGAAGCTAAATGCGGCAACTGGATCTTCTCTAGATAATTAATTCCTACGGGATTCGAATGCCCCTCTTTTGCAAGAAATACCTCTACAAAATTACTTACAATACAAAGTTCCACCGGCTGGCGCCGACTTCCAAGATCCTGCATAACACTCTTCCGATACGAAACATCTTTAGCTTTTCCTCCGGAAATAAAGAAATTATCAAGTGTTTGCTGAGCCATACGAGGAAAAGGGAAATGTTCAAGCGCACGACGAATATGGCCCCCATGGTCACCATCTTGAAGCCTACGAGCGACCACTTCGGACAACCCCGTCCCCGAGACCAAGCCTAATTGTCCTATCCGAGAAACCGCTTGTGCCAAGCGCCAATTTGAGACACTTGCACCCATTCCACCTTGAATAATTTTTGGAGGTATAATTCGCATAACGGGGTAAATATGACGAACCAATACGGCAATAGCGACGACAATCGGTTACAGAGAATACGTTTTTAATTCAAGGAGCCCTTATGACCCTAATCAGCCTACTTTTTCACAACGTGAAATAACCTATTATTTATCGATTCAATCGAGCATTAAACATAGCCGTAGCAATGGTAAGATCTTCAGCTGAACGGATTTTTAAATTTCCGCAACCCGACTCAATTAAATGAACCTCTGCCGGGGATTTAACCCACTCGGACTCATCATCGATCAGCTTTATATTTTTATTCTTTAGGTCGAGGATTTTTTTAAGCACCTCATTTTTAAAAACCTGTGGAGTTTGAGCCGCCCAAGCCGAATTACGTTCGAGGGTCTTACTAGATTTAAGCCCTTTGATCGCGACCTTAACTGCATCTGGAAGTTTATGAGCGGCAATAGAGCTTCCGTATCGTTTGGCCGCTTTCACCGTTTCGACAATTACATTATCTGATACAAATGGACGTGAAGCCTCATGCAAAATAATAATTGAAGCGGGTTTTGATATTTTTGAAAATACGGTTCGAAGAGAACTAAGACGATTAACCCCGCCAATCACAACTCCACGAACTTTAGTAAACCCGAAGCGTTTAATTACTTGCAGAGAACCTTCCACCCTCTCCTTGCTAACTACCACAATAATTTCATCGACAACAGCCGACTCATGAAAAGTCTTAAGGCTATGCGCTAGCACAGGACGACTCCCCATGCTAAGGAATGCAACTTCTGTTCCTGATACAATTTCTTCTTCTTTTCCGCAAGCAATGATGATTGCTAATGTGCTCATAAACCCTCGCTTTGAAATGTTATTTAAACTAGCTAACGCTGGGGAGTTTACAAGACACGGAACAAGGGTCAAGAATTATGATGAGAGCGATTGACTTCATTAACCTCTCGTTCTTTATATGAAAAGATAAGAAATTTTCGAATCCTAAAAAATAAAAATCCAGATTGACCACCCCTATCTTGATAGCCACTCCAACGGTCTAAGCTATCTAATTGAAAAGATGAAAGGCCAGCGACTTTACACGCATATTAACCTAATAAAGGGCGAACGATCTAAACTTGCCGATCTGGCGGGATCGTTGCTTTAACGTAAAGGTTTTACGGCTTTAAGTTGATCCAATGCCTCATCAGGCACACGGAGCTGTCCAAAACCGGTTCCAAGTTTTAAGTCAGGCGTATTGGCACCGTGAAAATCAGTTCCTCCAGTACAGCCGAGATCAAGATCGGCCGCCCACCCCAGAAACTTGCGAATAGTTTCGGGGCGATGTTCCGCATAATGAGCTTCGATCCCTCCTAAACCATAGCCTTTTAACTCGCCCACGAGTGCACGTAGCTGTTCGTCAGGGCGATAGATGGTGGCAGGATGCGCTAAAACAGAAACCCCTCCTGCCTTGCGGATAATCTCAATACATTCCTCTGCCGTATAGCGATATCGATCAACGTACGCAGGCCGACCTTTCGCAAGAAGCAGATCAAACGCCGCCTTCTTTGATTTAACAAGCCCGAGGCCCACCAATGCCTGAGCAAAATGAGGGCGCCCTATCACATCTTTAACGACATACTTTAGAACATCGTTCCACTGTAAAATATAGCCCAATTTATTAAGTTTCTTAAGAATCTCAATATTTCGTTCACTGCGCCCAGCCTGAACCTTCTCCATTTTACCCAAAAAAGCCTTACAAGTATGGTCGATAAAATAACCAAGAATATGCATGGTTCCACGCTCGCAGTCTGCACTAAGCTCAATCCCAGGCACCGCCTCTACCGACCGATTTTTAGCAGAATAAAGCAATTCAGTGATTCCTTGAACAGTATCATGATCGGTCAATGCTAGGGCTTTCAAACCCCGCTCTTCAGCCATAATAACAAGCTCAGAAGGAGTATGCGTACCGTCGGAATAGATAGAATGGGAATGTAGGTCAATCAAAGATAACTCCTTACAAAACTCCAAACAGTATAAATAGAATATGAACGAAGACCAACCCTTCCTTTCAAAATCAGAGATAATACATAAATTTGTCTTGTAAAATGAGAACCCAAACCTATTTTTGACCTTTATTTTTTAATCGTTTGAGGAGAACAGACCAATGGATTTATCAAGGGTAGCAAATACAATTCGTGGACTTTCAATAGACGGCATTCAAGCCGCAAATTCTGGACATCCTGGTATGCCGATGGGTATGGCCGATGTGGCAACCGTACTCTGGACCCAATACCTCAAGCACAATCCCGAGAATCCAGAATGGAGCGACCGCGATCGCTTCATCCTTTCCTGTGGCCACGGGTCAATGTTGATCTACAGCCTTCTCCATCTCTCCGGCTACGATCTGCCTATAGAGGAGCTTAAAAACTTTCGACAATGGGGAAGCAAAACGCCCGGACACCCCGAATTTGAACACACCGTTGGAGTGGAAACCACTACCGGCCCACTCGGTCAAGGTTGCGCCAATGCAGTCGGTATGGCTATTGCTGAAAAAATGCTCGACGTGCGCTACAACACCCGTGAACAAAAAATTATTGATCACTACACCTATGTCCTCGCTTCCGAAGGTGAATTCGAAGAAGGAATTTCCCACGAAATCTTCTCCCTCGCAGGAAACCATGGCCTCGGAAAACTAATTGTCTTTTATGACCAAAACTTTATCTCCATCGAAGGTGATACCCACATCACGTATACCGATGATGTACAGAAACGTATGGAATCATATGGATGGCAAGTACAGGAAATTAATGGTCACGACACCCGCGAAATTAAAACCGCAATCGAAGCCGCTCAGGCCGAAACTGAAAAGCCATCGGTAATTATTTGTAATACTAAAATTGGTTTTGGATCCCCGAACAAAGAGGGTTCACCCGATTGCCACGGCGCACCCCTCGGTGAAGAGGAAGTCCTTGCCACCAAGGAAAACCTCGGGATCTCCACTGAAAAGTTTTTTGTACCCCAAGACGTCCGCGACCTTTTTGCCGCACGCCTCGAAGAATTAAAAAAGGTGGAAGCCGAATGGAATAACACCTTCGAAGCATGGAGCACCGCCAACGCCGATCTTTCTAAAGCATGGAACGCCGCGATGAAAGGTGAGATTCCAAACCTAAAAGGAAAACTGCCCACCTTCGAAGCCAACACCTCGCTGGCCACTCGTGCTGCTTCCGGCAAGACCATCCAAGCACTCGCCAAGGAAATTCCGTATCTGGTTGGCGGCTCCGCCGACCTTGCACCCAGCAATAATACCTATATGACAGGTCTTGGCGATATTGGTAAAAACGCCTTCGAAGGGCGCAACTTCCACTACGGTGTCCGCGAGCTCGGCATGGCCGGCATCATGAACGGCGTCCAGCTCCACGGCGGTTTCCGCATCTTCGGCGGCACCTTCCTCGTCTTCGCCGACTACGTCCGCCCCGCCGCCCGCATGGCCGCGCTCATGGGCCTGCCCGTCATCTA
>JAOZSZ010000121.1 GCA_029939385.1 Pontiella sp.
CGGTCAGATCCCGCCCCACCAGTTCGGGACGGTAAGGATGCATGACCATGCGCGGGTGCATATCGGTGATCCAGAAATAGTCCTTTTGCCCGATGCCGTAGCGCAACTCGGTGACCTCAGCCAGCGCCTGTCGTTGTGCGTCTTTACGCGACATTTTCCCGGCCTGCTCTTGGTGGATATAGAACTCGATCGCGCCGGTGGCGGTGGAAACCAGCTCCTTAATCATCCCTTTTTTCTGCCGCATCATGCTATTGCGGAAAACGGGCACAATGATCGTGAAGGCCGACGAGGCAAACAGGATGGCGGCAATCACGGTGGGCCAAACAATGCGCCAGTAGAACCCGGCGGAGAGCTTGCGGGGATCGACCTTGCCCTTGAAATATTTTGACAGCTCCGCCTCGCTCAGAATCTTTTCCAGTTCATCGGGCTGGTCGGCCTCGTGGTATTTTTCCGCAAACGCGCCGCTCTCGAAATCCTCCTGATGCGGAATAAACCCATCGTAGTCATCGCGGATATGGCACTCGAAAACTGCCTTGATCTGCTCGCGGGTGTATTCGCCTTCGAAGGCCTTGTAAGCATCGGTGAGCGCCTCCGCGCAGTGGCGGTATTTGCGGTGGTTGTATGGATCGAAGCCGTCGCGGCTACCGGTGCGCACAAAGTGGCCAAAGCTCTCCGCATCGAAAAACCCGTCGATCCACTTGTGGATATCCTCGGCGCGGATTCCCTCCAACTTTTCGGTCCGATCAGCATGAGTTGAAATCTTCATTACGAGGAAGATAAACCGTTTTTTATCATTTTCCAATCTCGGGAACTCAACAACTTAGAACCCTCATTCTAGTATTAGAGTCCTTTCTAAATTCCACTTGTGTTTATTGCGGGGATACAGTTACATTTTTGTACTTCATTTTCACCCACCAAAAAGCCGATCAAACCCGCATGAGGATGCCAATGAATCAGAGCGAAAAGGAACTTAAGGTTCTCTATAAAATCTCGCAGGCCACATCGGCCCGTCAGCACAATATTTCGGAGTTATTGAACGAAGTGCTACAGATCATGGAAACCGATATGGGGATATTACGCGGAGCACTCGCCTTGCGAAAACCAAACTCGGACAGTCTAAATATTGAAGCCTCTAGCGGTCTATCGAGTAGCGAAGTACACCACGAACAATACAAGCTCGGCGAAGGCGTTACCGGCCGTGTAGCCAAGACGGGAAAACCAGAAATGGTTCCAAACATTAACCATTCTCCCGACTTCCTCAACCACACCCCAACGAAAAACGACCAAAGGATGGCGTTTCTATGCGTCCCAATTGTTCATCAAAAGGAAGTCATCGGCACCATGAGCATCGATCTGCCGACCTGTGAAAAAGAAGAACTAAAGGGCTATTTTCTCTTTCTCCAGCATGTTGCACAAATTCTAGCCTCGGCGGTATCGACCATTCGCGAAGAGATTGAAGAGCGGAGCGCACTCGAATCCGAAAATGAAATGCTACGTCGCCAGCTAGGCGACCGCTATAGCATCGCTAATATGATTGGGAACTCTAACTCCATGCGGACCATCTATGAACAGATTATTCAAGTGGCCAACAGTGCCGCAACCGTGCTCGTTCGCGGTGACTCAGGCACGGGAAAAGAGCTTGTTGCGCGGGCCATCCACTTTAATAGTCCCCGTAAAAACAATGCCTTCATCAGTATCAACTGCGCGGCTCTTCCTGAAAACCTGATCGAGAGCGAACTCTTCGGCCATGAAAAAGGAGCCTTCACGGGGGCATCGCAACAACGAAAAGGGCGGTTTGAACTAGCCAACGGCGGCACCATTTTCCTCGATGAAATTGGAGACATCTCTCCCGCAGTACAGGTGCGCTTATTACGCGTACTCCAAGAAAAAACCTTCGAGCGCGTTGGTGGAAACGAAACCATCACCGTTAACGTGCGCGTGGTGGCCGCCACAAGTCGCAACCTAGAGGAGGGCATAGCGAATAATAGCTTCCGAGAAGACCTTTACTACCGCCTCAATGTTTTCCCTATCCTCCTTCCTTCCTTACGCCAGCGCAAGTCCGACATTATGTTACTCGCCGACCACTTCCTCCAAAAGTATGGAAAAATGTATAACAAGAATATGAAACGCATCTCAACTTCAGCCATCAATATGATGATGGCCTACCACTGGCCCGGGAATGTTCGCGAACTCGAAAACTGCATCGAGCGCGCCGTACTCATGGCTTCCGACGGCGTTATTTACGGATTCAATCTGCCGCCCTCACTGCAGACCAGCGATGAAACGCACACGAACCTACTTCCTGAAGATGGCGCCGAGCTAAAGCAGATGGTCGATGCCTACGAGCGCGAAATTCTGATCGACGCCCTCAAGAAGCATCGAGGCAACGCGGCCGCCACCGCACGCTACCTGCAAACCACCCAACGAATTCTCAACTATCGAATCAAGAACCTGGGCATCCACCCGAAGAACTATAAATAGAGAGAACCGCAGAATTTGCAGAACTACGGTTAATAAATCCCATGATAATACTCCGTCTAATTGAATCATTGGAACAGCGGTTTTTGGCCGCAGGAATCGACAATGCCAAGCGCGTTGCCGAAGAACTTCTCGCCCATGTGCTCGATTGCAGGCCGCTGGAAATCTATCTCGGTAATGAAACCCTTCCCCCCGAAAAACTCAAAGAACTTGAACCGCTTACCGCGCGGATCGAGGGGGGCGAGCCGCTACAATATGTGATCGGCCACGTCGACTTTTGGGGGCTTAAAATTAAGTGCGACTCCCGCGCACTCATCCCCCGCCCCGAAACCGAACTACTCGTCGAAGAAATACTGAGCTCAACAGTTTGGAACAACCCATTCATCACCCTCGTTGAAGTGGGAACAGGCAGTGGTTGCATTGTACTCACCCTTGCATCGCAACGCCCCGACGCCGATTTTAAGGCGATTGATCTCTCCGCCGAGGCCCTTGAACTCGCCAAAGAAAATGCGCGTAGTCTCGGACTAGAAGATAAAATCCTCTGGTTAAACAAATCACTTCTCGACGATTGTGCTCCTGAGAGTTGCGATGCTGTCGTGGCCAACCTCCCTTATATTGCGTCCAACGACTGGAAAACCCTTTCGCCCGGAGTCCGCGACTATGAGCCGCAATCTGCACTCGATAGCGGCCCGACAGGAATGGAGCTAATTGAAGCCCTTGCGTTGCAGGCGCGCTACGTCCTCGTTCCCGGAGGAATGCTTTTCCTTGAATTTGGCTACGACCAAGGTGACGCTGTTTTCAACGGCCTAGAAAAACTAGGTTATCTTGAAATCGAAATTAAGCACGATCTCTCCGGCCTTGATCGCATCGCCATCGCTAAGAATCCCTAAACGGCCCGAGACGAAGTCCTATCCCCATCAGAAAAATCATTTCGAAGCATCAGCGGAAAGCCCATAATATAAGGAATATACCCTGGGGGAAATATTGACCACAAAAGAAGATTCTGACACCTTTATTTATAATCGTTTGCGACCTTGTTAAGATAATATCCATAAACCCATAAACCGAAAAAAATAAATGAGAAACCAAATCCTATTCACCATTCTATCGACCTGCCTACTAGCACTTTCCAACTCCGCTCCTGCAGAGGGTGAAGCCCGAATCATCGCAGGCCCTTACCTCCAGCACACCACCCAAACTAGCATGACAATCATGTGGGAAACGGATCAACCCTGCATCTCGGAGATTCATTACGGAAAAGCCCGCTTTCGCCCTAGCAAGCAGAAGAAAAATCCCGATCCGGCAGAAATACTTGACCAGAAAAAAACCTTCAAGGAAATGCGTACGATCCATGAATTTACCATTGAGAGGCTTGAGCCGGAAACCGACTATTTTTATCAGGCTCATTCATGGGAGAGTAGCGGGAAAGAGGTCCAGTCGGATGTATTGATATTCCAGACGGCGGTGCGCGCAACCTCTCCGTTTGCCTATGTGGTAATGGGCGACAACCGCAGTTATCCGGAACGATTCAAAAGGCTCGCCGACAAGGCCTGGGCTGAGCGCCCCAACTTTGTGCTGAATGTCGGCGACGTGGTGACGGACGGCAGAAATAAGGGCGAATGGATCGCGGAATATCTTGCTCCGGCCTCAGAGTTGATGAAGCGGGTACCAACCTATGTGGCCATTGGCAACCATGAGAACAACGCCTCATGGTTCTATAAATATTCATCCTACCCCGCTCCCGAAAATTACTATTCCTTCGACTATGGAAACGCCCATTTCACCATCATAGACAGCAATGCCGACTTGTCGCCCGGGTCGAAACAGCTCCAATGGATTATCGCAGATCTCTCCGCCTCCAAGGCAAAATGGAAATTCGTTGCACACCACCATCCCCCTTTTAGTTCCGACAAGGATGACTACGGAAATACCGATTTTTGGCTCTCCAAACGGGGTGACCCCCGGGTTCAATCCCTGATCCCGATCTACGAGAAGCATGGGGTTGATATCGTATGGTGCGGGCACATCCACAACTATGAGCGCACCTGGCCCATTCGCGACGGAAAAGTCGACCAGAGCAACGGGGTCATCTACATCCAAGCTGGGGGCGGTGCAGCGAAACTGGAGCAGTTCGCCCCGACACGCAGCTGGTTCACCGCTAAGGTTCTGCGCAACTGGCAGTATTGCCTAGTCACCATTCACGAAGGCACGTTCCGCATGATGGCCTATGATCTCGACGGTAGAATGTACGACTATCTCGAACTGAAAAAGTAGCCTAGATACAGTAAAGACATAGAGGTTCAGATGTTATCTTTTGTCGTCAACTCATCTTTTTTACATCAGAACGTTAGCCGTTTTCTGTGCGTCATCCCTTCTACTTTCCAAAACCTCAACCTGATATAAAACTAGCGTTCCTTTTTTTAAGAGACGGCGCAGAGGAAGGAACATATAGATTAATCCGTTACGAGTTTTTCAGGCGAGAGGCTCCGCCAACGGGATGCGGGTCAAACATCCATGCTATGAACGGGAAAACGGGATCAGATTATCGCCCATCAAAAAGCAACCGGAAGAAGTGTTTCGGAGCATCCGCAGAGAGATAAACCTTTCGATGAATAAAGTCGGGGTCGCTCCATTGTTCGGTGGCGAAGGGT
>JAOZSZ010000122.1 GCA_029939385.1 Pontiella sp.
CCGACCGCTCCGGCACGCGCACCAAAAAAATTGATATTGTGCGCGATGAGGTAAAGCTAGAAGAGCAAGCCGCTAAAGGAGAAGTTAAAGAATTATTTATCGATAATGAAACCACCCGCAGACTAGGTGTTATTACATTACCTGACTTTTACGCTGACTTTAAAGCCACCAATAAAAACCAGAAAGATGCCCGCCGCGCTTCCACCGATGTTAAACGGCTCATTAACGAACTTATGCTCGAAGGAATCGAAGGATTAGTGCTCGACCTTCGAAACAACGGAGGGGGCTCACTCGTTGAATCCATTGATATCGCCGGACTATTTATTTCATCGGGGCCCATTGTGCAGGTCAAAGAACGCCGAGGCATTCAAGTGCTACCCGATGCCGACCCAGAAATTAACTATGCTGGCCCCATGATCATACTCGTTAACCGACTCAGCGCCTCAGCATCCGAAATTCTTGCCGCCGCAATGCAGGACTATAAACGAGCCATCATCGTGGGCGATAAGCAAACGCACGGGAAAGGTACCGTCCAAACCCTTATGCCGTTAGGCGGAAAGCGGCGCGGCTCGTTAAAATTAACCACCGCAGGATTTTATCGGATCAATGGGGGTTCTACCCAACTCAAAGGAGTTACACCTGATATTATCATTCCTTCTTATCTCGATGTGATGGAGATTGGTGAAAACTCCCTCAAGCATGCGTTACCTTGGGATACGATTCGACCGGCCATGTACCGCTCTATGAGCGGACTCACTGAAATGATTCCCCTGCTCAGTACGCAATCAAAAGAACGCATCGAGGCCGATGCTGAGTTCATCGCCTATTTTCAAAAACGTGCGCGGTTGAAAGAACGCTACGAAACAAAAACGGTTTCGCTTTTACTTGAAGAACGTATTGCAGAAGCCGAAGCCGAAAAAGAGATGGATCATATCCAAAGTGGAGCCTTTTTAGAGGATGAGGATGAAGATAATACCGATATCGTTCTTGGTGAAACGCTCAATATTCTTTCCGATATGATCGATTTAAAGAAACCCGCGCAATCTGAATTACTAGCCCCCAATCTCAGCTCAACCAAAAAATAAAGCTTAGATAAAGTAACGAAACCCTGTTCCGCTACAAAATATCACCGCCAGCCTCCGCTTTATGAACCGGCATTTCCTGAATATAGCGAAAGCCAACATCGGACGGAACAACGGGAGTATCAGAAGCATAACAACACGGCAAGAACGTGGGAGGCGTGGCACCACTGCCACCTTTGATTTGATAGAACGTATCACTATCTGGAAGCTTCGTGGAGGTCATTTCACGAACATTACCCGCCATGTCGTACGCATTATACACCGTGATGTCGCGAGGGAATTTTCCTGGCGATGCCCATAAGGGATAACGTGCCTTACCCTTCCTATTGATGGCCGTAAGAGTCAGGTTTGCCTTAACCGTAAATTCATCCCCCCAAACATACCGGCGACCATCCACCCCTCGGGCCGCTTTTTCCCATTCCTCAGCACTGGGCAGTCGAATCACTGCGCCAACTTGCTGAGATTTCCATGTGCAAAAGGCCTCTGCGGCTTCACGGGTTATTCCAACAATCGGAAATGAAAAATCTAATCGGGCATCCATCAGTTCCCCTGCACCATTCCATGCATCCATATATTTTTGATCTTTTTGCTGAAACCGAATTCGGCTCATATAAGCGTTCTTAAGAGAGGCATCGCCAAGGTCATTCCAGAATTCAATATATTCACCAACCGTCACTTCATACTTTTTGATAAAAAACGATTTTAAGGTTCGCAAATGCTTTCGATAAAAACGCGAATCCGAACCCCCATAAAAAAACGTTCCATCCGGCACGTAGACCATACCTTCTGGAATCTGTTCAGGGATCTTCAGATCCACTCTCTTTTTCTCGCCATGTCCGATATAAACCGGATAGGGTATCAAACTCGTATCCGATCGCATGACCATCAATAGGTAGGATCCTTTCTTAATCACATCCAACTGGAGAGGCAACTTACCCCGTGCGATAGCATCTCCCGACACCTTCCGTGGCCCATCATTAATCAACGGCCACACAATCACTTCGACCGCCCCTTCTAAACTTGTAATTTCCAAACTTCCAAAACCATCAATCTGCTGTTGAAAAAGGTTCAACTCGCGAGCGGTTTTTTCATTCAAAACACCTGGCGATTGTTTAAAACGCAACCGTACCGTCTCTAACCATTGATTCGCCTGATCATACTGTTTTTGATGCAAGGCATACTCAATACGATGCCGCATAATGTCGATATACCCCTCCATGACAAGGGCGTTCTTTTTGTACGGCATCGGTATGCTTTCATAGAGCGCCTCAGCCACGTTATATGTGGCCACAATGCTCAATTCTTTCTCTACAATAGCCTTCTCAAACTCGATTTCCTGGCGGGATTTTGTTTTTAACTCAATTTTACAGCAGAGAGCCTGACGCTGGTCATACAATCCCATCACCTCAGTCACCAAACGATTCCCGTGAAGCCGCAGCTCATTGGCTTTTTCAATACCGGAAACATAGCTTCCGTAAAGCATTGCTTTCTGCATTCCAAAAACCAAACCCAGTACACACACCACCGCAACTATCACACTGGATTTTATGGGGTTTCGCTTGCAGGTTTTCCAGAAACGAACCCATCGTGGTGCCTTATAGGCACTTACCTTGAAACTTCCAATATAAGCCCGAATGTCCTGCGCAAAATCATCCACCGAACGATAACGACTTACCTGATGAAGAGCCATGGCTTTAAGACAAATGGCCTCTAATTCACGAGGAATCTTTAGGGATGGGCAACGATTACGCGGTGCGAGAAAGCGACCGGTCTTCACATTTTCAAGTAAAAGTCGGAGCTTCACTTTTTCGAATGGTGGGACATACGTAAGCAAATGATACAAGATAGCTCCAAGGCTATACACATCGGACTGGAAATTGATATTCTTAATGCGCCCTTCAGCCTGCTCGGGGGCCATATAGTTCGGTGTCCCCGCAACCGTACCTTCAAAGGTTTTAAAACCTTCCTCAAGCCCATTCATCTGAAGCTGAACCTTACTCGAAGAATCCACTATGGCGTTCAATTCTTTAACCAATCCCCAATCAAGAACTAAGACCTCACCATATTTCCCAACCATAATATTCGCAGGCTTAAGATCACGATGAATCATCCCTTTACTATGTGCAAATGCCACCCCATTACAAACGGCCAAAAATATTTCCAACAGCACATTTAGTGGATATTTCTTTTTAAAAAATGCGGGGTGCGTAGTGAGCTGATCCAGAATTTCCTTCAAGGTTTCGCCTTGAACTTTCTTCATCGTAAAATAAATTCCTAACTCATCACTCATGCCCAACTCATGTACCGGCATAATATTAGGATGTTCGAGCTGCGCCGTTCCTCGCGCTTCTTTAAGAAAACGCTCCAACACCTCATCATCGACGTTGAAATTTTTATTAAGCGATTTAATCGCCACCTCGCGGCCGAGCAAGGAATCGAGAGCACTATGCACCTCCCCAAACGAACCATCCCCCAGGGGCACCATAGAAGTATAATGAGCATCGTTTTTCTCTATTTTCATAGAAAGTATATGCTTTATAGTGCTCCATTCAATGGATGATAACGAGCTGTCCGTGGCGTCAGAAGCATCGTCCAAATTCTTTGTTGGATCTATCTTAGGTGTATCCATTTAATCCTCTCCCAAGCGAAATTCAAGTGAATCGTTTGGAGAGTAAATTAAACACCAAAGAGGGTCACTAATTTTCAATGAAACTTTATCAGTTTGTCTGGCATTAGAACGCACCTTGCGCTTAAGTGGGCGCTCTCAACGGGACCTCTTTAGTTCGCCCCTTGAAATTTAATAACCATGAACCCTAGAAATCTTAAATGAACGCGATCCACTCTCAATATTTTATCTATAGTCTAGTCTCCCTCAGTCTTGCCTGCATTCTTGCCTCCATTTTCACCTCATTACGATTCACCGGCGATGCCGGGCTTCCGCGCCTGATCGAGCGCGGCGGACGCCAAACCAAACACCTTCAATTCTGGAAAAATCGCTGGGGCCTTTTATGCCAGACCACACGATTGCTATTAACTCTCAGCGTCTTTATCACCTTTGTTTCATTCTATCGGGCCCTTCAGGACTGCGATCTTTGGTTCATGCTACCGTCCCTCTTTCTTCTTTTGCTCTTCTATATGCTCGTCGTCTGGATTATTCCGCACGTGCTTTCCGAAAGCTATGCTGACCGAATTTCACTCGCCGCACTATCCGGTATAGGGACACTCACCTTTCTAATGTATCTCTTTGTTTGGCCCCTACAATTTATCGAAGATCACCTACTACATCATGCGATGTCTGCCTCTGACGAAGAAGATCGCCCTTCTCCTGAAGATGAAATTAAAAGTCTAATCGAAGAGACCAATCAAGATGATCTTGAAGAAGAAGAACGCGAAATTATACGGAGTGTTTTTGAATTTGGAGAGACGATTACTCGCGAAATCATGACCCCGCGCATCGATATTAGCGGCCTCAAAGACTCGCTAACGGTCAATGAATGTATCGAACAAGTTAAAGAATCACGCCACTCACGCTTTCCGGTCTATCATGAAAACATTGACGATGTAATTGGAATGGTACATGTGAAAGATTTGCTCCGACTCTGCGCCGGTTGTGAAGGAGAAAAAGCCATTAACCAACTGGTAAAGAAAATTGATTTCGTTCCAGAAACGATGCCGATCAATGATCTGATGCAACTCATGAAGAAAACCCATTCCCAAATGGCGCTGGTGGTCGATGAATATGGCGGCACCGAAGGCCTGGTTTCGATGGAAGATATTATTGAAGAGCTCGTTGGTGAAATCGAAGATGAATATGACCTTAAGGAAAAGGAACTTCAACGTCGGGCCGATGGATCGGTGATGGTGCAGGCGCGAATGCCAATTTACGAACTCAATGAAGAGCTAAAGGCTCACTTCCCTGAAAATAGTGAATACGACTCTCTCGGGGGCTACATCTTTTCCGAACTGGGTCATATTCCAACCCCCGGCGAAACGCTGGAAGC
>JAOZSZ010000123.1 GCA_029939385.1 Pontiella sp.
CGGAAAGACCCTCAACCGCGAACTGGATGGCGAGGTGGTTTGCGAATGTTTTGGAGTTACCGACAAGGCGCTCGAACAGTTTGTTCGCGATCAAAAGCTGACGACTGCCGAGGGCGTCACTAACGCCTGTAAAGCTGGCGGCGGATGCGGTCAATGTATCCCTGAAATTGAAAAAATTATGGATCGCGTTATTCATGAGGAAAAAACCAAAACCGAAGAGAAGCCTCAGATGACTCAGCTTCAGAAGATTCGTATTATTGAAGAGACGATCGACCGCGAAATTCGACCTATTCTTCGCCGCGACGGGGGAGATCTTGAGTTGCACGATGTAGATGGAAATCGGGTATTTGTTAAGTTTCAAGGCGCTTGCGTCAGCTGCCCCGTCTCATCCGTTACACTTAAGGATGTGGTTGAAACCCAGCTTCGCGAAGCGGTCTCCGATGAGATCGTTGTGGAAGCCATCTAGATAATATCGAACGGCACGCGTCTGTTAAACCCATTTTGAGGAGAGAAAATGAACCCATTAATTTATGTTGATAACAATGCCACCACGGCGGTTGCTCCGGAAGTCACCGAGGCCATGATGCCCTTTTTCACCGAGTACTGGGGAAATCCTTCAAGTATGCATACCTTCGGCGGGGGCGTGAAAAAATACATCGATACCGCTCGCGAGCAAGTGGCCGAACTGATTGGCGCGGAGCATCCCCATGAAATTGTTTTTACGAGTTGCGGTTCGGAGAGCGATAATATGGCGATTCGGGGGGCGGTGGATGCCATGGGCGGGCACCCGCATGTGATCACCACGCGCGTCGAACACGCGGCCGTGCTGGGGCCATGCCACTATCTTGAAGATAAGGGATTTCGCTTTTCTACACTGGATGTGAATGAACAGGGCAATCTAGATCTGGAGCAGGTTCGTGAGCTTTCGATGTCGGGGAAACACACCGTAGCTTCGGTGATGTGGGCCAACAACGAAACCGGCGTGATTTTCCCTATTCCAGAGATTGGCGCAATCATTAAAGAAAACGGCGGCGTTTTTCATACCGATGCGGTCCAGATGGCCGGAAAGCTACCCCTTTCAGTAAAAGATATTCCGGTTGATTTGCTTTCGATCTCTGGACACAAAATTCATGCCCCGAAAGGGGTCGGTGCATTATATATCCGCCGAGGAACCAAGGTGACGCCACACATTATGGGCGGTCACCAAGAGCGGGGACGGCGGGCTGGAACGGAGAATGTGCCCTACATTGTAGGGCTGGGAAAAGCGTGTGAATTAGCCCTACAGTCTATGGCGAAAGATGCCAATCATGAACGCAAACTGCGTGACCGCTTGGAGCAGGGGATTCTTGCGACCTGTCCGGGCGCACGGGTGAGTGGGGATCTTAAAAATCGGCTGCCCAATACCACCAATATTAGTTTTGAATATGTTGAGGGAGAAGCCATTTTGCTGATGCTTGATGATGTCGGTATTTGTGCGTCGACCGGTTCGGCTTGTGCATCGGGTTCGTTGGAGCCCTCGCATGTATTACGTGCGATGGATGTGCCGCGCACGATGCTACATGGTTCAATCCGATTTAGCTTCGGACGCTATAGCACGGAAAAGGATGTCGACGGTATTTTAGAGCAGATGCCTCGCATCATCGCTCGTCTTCGCGAGATGTCGCCCTTTGGTCACGAGAGCGGAGGCACGAACTGCCATTGTGCCGATAGTTGTGCATAGAAAACAAATGAGCACGTTGCTCTTCAGTCGTTCAGTTTTCTTTTATCGATCACGCGCTGGGCTTTACCAATAAATCGTTCGAGAGAGTTGGGAGAGACGAGCTCAATATTCATGTGTAAACCGGTGGTTCCCTTGACGGCATGATCAATCTTCTCTTTCAGTTCCTGAAGCTCTTTCATACTGGAGCTGAAGGATTTATCCGTCATTTCAACCTTTATGGTCGCCACGTCGGTTCGGTCGGGGCGGTCGATCTCAATCAAGTAATGCGGTGCGGTTCCTTCCACGCGCAGCAGCGCCTGTTCAACCTGTGATGGATAGAGATTGACCCCTTTAATAATGAGCATGTCATCACTACGCCCCGTCACGCGATCCATGCGAATGGTGGTTCGCCCGCAGGTGCACGGCTCGGGTTTAAGTGCAGCGATGTCGCGCGTACGATAGCGGATAATCGGCATGGCTTCCTTACAGAGCGAAGTGAAGACTAACTCACCCTCTTCGCCGGGCTCGACGGGTTCGAGCGTATCGGGATTGATGCACTCAACAATGAAGGCATCCTCAGAAATATGCATGCCGTCGCGCACGGCACACTCGCCACTCACGCCCGGCCCAATCACCTCGCTCAATCCATAGTTGTTAAAGCAGAGAATGCCCAGTTCATCTTCGATACGAGTTCGCATTCCCTCCGTCCACGGCTCGCCGCCAAAGTGAGCATATTTCAGGTTGAGCGCACTGCGCGGAATATCGTTCTGGATAATAAATTCGGAAAGAGTGAGGGCATAACTCGGCGTGCAAACCAGCGCGTCGACCTGCATGTCCATCATCAGCATGATCTGCTTTGGGGTGTTTCCTGCCGCCGCCGGAATGACGGATGCCCCCACGCGCTCCGCGCCATAATGCAGTCCAAAGCCTCCCGTGAAGAGGCCGTAGCCAAAGGCAATTTGAACACTATGTTCAGGGAGGAGTCCGCCGCCGGTCAGGAAGCGAGCACAGAGATTGGCCCAGACCTTGAGATCATTTTGGGTGTAGGCCACCATCGTCGGTTTGCCGGTTGTGCCCGACGATCCGTGATAGCGCGCCACCTCAGAGCGATCAACCGCCAGCATATTTAAGGGATATTGTTCGCGCAGGTCGGCTTTCGTGGTGAAAGGCAACCGTTGTAAATCATCCAAGGAGTTAATTTTTTCCGGCGTAATCCCCGCCTCAGAAAAAGCCTTTTTGTAGAAGGGAACATTTTGAACGCGCTCCACCGTCTCTTTTAACTTGGCGGACTGTAACGCCACCAATTCATGGCGAGGTAATGTTTCCGCTTTATCCCAAATTCGATTCTCAACAACAAACGTACTCATTAGCCTTCCGCGCGCTGGTAGAATTCGATGCTGTTGAGGATATTAACGTTGGCTTTTTCCAAAGCATCGACCGCTTTATCCATATCGTCAAAGCGAAATAAGAGGATAGAGTTTTCTCCATTTTTAATTGTGAACGCATACATATATTCAACACTAATGCCCGAGTCCTCCTCAATTTTAAGGATCTCGCTCAGGCCACCCGGCTGGTCATTCACATTCACTGCAAGCACATCCGTCAGTTTCGCCACAAAGCCTTTTTCTATAAGAACGGCCTTCGCCTTGTCATACTCCTTAACGATCAGCCGCAGAATACCGAACTGCTCGGTATCGGCCAACGAAAGGGTAAGGATATTGATTTCGCGTTCTGCCAATACCGCGCAAAGCTCGCGTAGGCGGCCAGGCTTATTTTCCAAGAATACGGATAGTTGTTTTAATTTCACTTTCTTTGCTCCGAGTTAATTAATTCTTTCGATGATCAATGACTCTCTTGGCCTTACCCATTGATCGCTCAATGGTGTTGGGTTCCACGAGAGAGAGCTTAACGCGAATCCCTAAAATGTGGGCAATGGTATCGGATAGTTGCTTGTGAACCGCTTCCACGCCCCGGATCGTATCGCTGAAGGTTTCGGCCGTGACTTCCACTTGCACTTCCATCTGATCCATTCCGCCGGCGCGGCTAAGGATGATTTGATAGTGGGGAAGGGTTTCTTCGACCCGAAGCAAGGCGGCTTCGATTTGCGATGGAAAGATATTTACGCCACGGATGATAAACATATCGTCGCTTCGCCGCGCAATACGATTGATCCGTCGGATGGTACGCCCGCATTCGCAAGGTTCGGCAATAATGCTGGTAATATCGTGCGTGCGATAACGCATGATCGGCATCGCCTTTTTGCTGAGCGTAGTAATGATCAGTTCGCCTTCCTCGCCATCGGGCATCGCTTCATCCGTAACCGGATCAACAATCTCGATCATGAAATGGTCTTCAAAGATATGTAGCCCCTGCTGTTTTTCGCAGGCCATGCCAACCCCCGGCCCAATAATTTCGGAAAGGCCATAGATATCGAAGGCTTTGATCCCCGTTTTTCCTTCAATATATTCGCGCATCTCGTCGGACCACGGCTCAGCCCCAAAAACACCGACGCGTAGCGGGATGTCATTCCAATCGAGACCCATTTTTTCCGCATACTCGATCAGGTGCAGAAAATAGCTCGGCGTCGCACAAATCGCCGTAGTGCCAAAGTCGCGCATCACCATAATCTGCCGTTCAGAATTTCCGCCAGAGATAGGAATCACCGTTGCGCCAAGGGCTTCCGCGCCATAGTGCGCGCCAAGCCCACCCGTAAAGAGGCCATAGCCATAGGCATTCTGGATAATATCGCCAGAGTGTAGTCCTGCGCAGGCAAACGTGCGCACCATAACCTCATTCCAAACTTCGATATCCTCCTTCGTATAAGCCACCACAATCGGTTTTCCGGTGGTGCCCGATGAAGCATGCAGACGAACCACCTCATTCATCGGAACAGCGAAGAGACCATAGGGATAGGTATCGCGCAGATCCGTTTTTTGAGTGAAGGGCAACTTTCGAATATCCTCCAAGGTCTGGATATCCTCCGGCTTCACTCCGCGCTCATCCATCCGCTCTCGGAAGAGCTTTTGGTTATCGTAAGCATGTTTTGTAATCGCGCGAAGGCGTTGAAGTTGGAGGCTACGAAGTTGTTCTTTATGAATATAGTCAGGAGCTGAAGCCGGGTGCATTAGGCTTTCCTTATCGTTCCATTGAGCATGCATAGTGAACCTTTCCTTGGAGTTAAAATGAATGTGATAGAAGTACTAAAAATATAGATTCAAGGCAAGGGTAGCATTGGGAAAACCAAAATCCTGACGGGTGTTTCATTTTTTTTGAATCACGGCAATTTTCCCTGCAACCATTTGTTTACCTACCTTGGTGCGGGTAAAGTCTCGAACCAATCTTAGGTTATGCGTTTTGTTGGGGAAAGGGGT
>JAOZSZ010000124.1 GCA_029939385.1 Pontiella sp.
GATGAATAGAATCGTCTCTTGGCCACTCATTTTTTTTAAATGATTCGCGGCTTCAAGAAGTTTTCGCAAAATAGCCACATTAGCCAAGACTCCACTGGTGCGTTCAAAGCGCCGATGGGTGGTTTTTGCGACCACCTCTGCTAGGGTTGTTTTCCCGCAGCCGGGTGGTCCATAAAGGATGATACTACTGATGCGATCGGCTTCGATGGCGCGTCGGAGCAACTTCTCATTCCCAAGAATATGATTTTGCCCAATAATTTCATTGAGAGTTTGTGGCCGCATTCGTGCGGCAAGCGGCGCAGTGCCTGCTCCGGCTTTTGCTTTTAGAGTGTCTGATTGGCTATTGAAAAGATCCATGAGAGAAAAGGTGATGCTGAATACGAAGTAATAAAAATAAAGCTAGGAAAAGGAACCCCGCGTTGGTCGTCTTTAGGCGATCCCCTATCACCGAGTGATAAATGTGGGTGCGAATCAAACTGGATTTTGGAACCCTCCCTTTTTCAAGGGCATGCAGGCACCAGTCCAAAGCTAAGCTCCCTTTTAATAATCATTGGGTAAGAGAAATATGCCTAATTTCGCGAACCACGTAGGGTTTTGTTCCTTTCCTAACTCCACTTTGAAGATAGTTTTTTCTGACTCTGAATGCGATGAAAAAATTAGGATTTCCCTGTATTTTTCGAGTTAGAAATTGCTAATAAAGGGGGGTTCAATTAGCTTATAATTATGGGTGCGTTAGGGAAAATATTAATAGAAAAGAAACCTATAGTCTTTCAGTTTCTCAAGTATTCCATATGTGGCTGTGTGGCCATGGCCGTTGATCTGATTATTTTCTTTCTCGTGGCCTGGATGCTCTTTCCTGCACTTACAGAAAATGATGTTTTGGTTCAGCTTTTTAATATTCAGATCGAATCAGTGCCGGAAAATATACGGAGTATTCATTTTTGTATTGGAAATTTGATCGCCTTCATGGCTTCTAATTTGACGGCCTATATTTTGAATGTGTTATTTGTTTTTAAAGCGGGGCGGCATCGTCGGTGGAAAGAGATTGGATTGTTCTACCTCGTTTCAGCAATCAGTGTGGGTATGGGGGTCGGCGTGGGTGTTATCCTCATTCAGGGATTTGGTCTTTCTACTACCTTTTCTTATATTGCTAAGGCGGTCTTTACCACGCTCATTAACTATGTGGCTCGTAAGTTCATTATCTTTCAGGGATGAGGCAAGGTTTTCTTTAAAGGAAACGAATGGCCTCAAAGATTTTCTTTGCGCATTCAGGTTTCTCGATAGATCCCCATGAATCAAAGTGGCTTGCAGAGATAGAAAGAAAACTGAAAGTGCCTTGGGTGGATCCAAGAGTGGCAGGCGTGTTTAGAACAATTCCATCGAGATTTTTTTGTTTAAGCTTCTTTTGGGCATTGATTTCGCCATTCATGGTTTGGAGGGCAAACCCAATTGCAATTTGTTCTTTTCCTTTTTCTGCGCAAAGAGTTTTAGCGATGTCTGGAGTGGGGCGCAGGTGAAGTGGTAATTCATTGGAGGTCTTGGCCATTTTTTCGGACCGTTTTTCGATGGGGGCGTAGTCGGATACGGCTGCGGCAAAAATGATAGTTTCTACGGTTTTAAAAAGTTTCCTTGCCGCGGATAACATGTCGTCTGCACTAACGACATGGTGGATGTGGCCACCCTTTAGATCTGGAATATTTTCTGTTGCCACGGGGCCAGTGATGAATTCGACCTCATAGTTTTGATTCACCGCCTCTTCGGCAATGGCTTTGCCCATTTTTCCACTGCTGGCATTGCCGATAAAGCGCACGGGATCGATATATTCATGCGTAGGGCCAGATAAGATAAGTATGCGTTTTGGCATTCGTTTAGAAAATGGAACTAAGGATAATTTGGGTGATAGCCGAAGGAGAGCTCATTCGTCCATAGCCAGATGTTCCGCAAGCAAGTCGCCCTTTTTCAGGGCCAATTTGATGCCATCCAAATTGGTTTAATTTTTTTACATTTTCACGAACGACTGCTTGCTCCCACATCTGCACATTCATGGCGGGACAGAAGATGCGCTTGCAGTCGGATTTGATCGATAGTGCGCTACAACATACAATATCGTCACCGAAGCCGTTCGCTAGTTTAGCTATAGCATTGGCCGTAGCGGGTATAACAACAAAAGCATCTGCTTCCGTTGCGGGGTAAAGGTGTGGGTAGATCACATCTTTTTCACCGGAAGGGCTATTGGGAAAGATCGAAGTAAGTACTTTTTGTTGAGAAAGCGCAGAGAAGGTGAGTGGGGTAATAAACTTCGTTGCGGCCTCGGTCATTACCACGCGCACATTCACCTTGGCTTTCACCAATTGGCTTGTAATTTCGGCTACTTTATAGGCGGCGATACCGCCTGTAATTCCAATGAGCACCTTGGGTTTCATTTCTGCCACCTCTGGGGGTTTGTTACACTTCGAGGATATCTTTTTCCTTGGACGTGAGCATCTCATCCATTTTTTTAATATGTAAATTAGTGGATTTCTGGATGTTATCGAAGGCCTCGTCGCGATCGTCTTCGCTGATGTCGCCCTTTTTCTGCAACGACTTTGCTTGATCGTTAGCATCGCGGCGAATATTACGAATGGCTACACGCTGTTCCTCCGTGGTGCGGCCGGCTATTTTGACCATATCTTTACGGCGCTCTTCGGAGAGTTCTGGAATAGGTACACGAATTAAGCGGCCATCATTCATGGGGGTAATACCAATGTTAGCGGCAATGATGGCTTTTTCGATGAGGCCGAGTGATGATGGATCGAAAGGATTAATAACGATCAGGCGTGCTTCCGGGGTTGAGATATTCGCGATGTCGCGTAGTCGAGTTGGGGTGCCGTAGTAGTCAACGGTGATGGTGTCAACAAGTGATGGATGGGCTTTTCCGGTGCGCAGGCCGGTTAGCTCCTGTTGTAGGAACTGTACGGTTTTATCCATCTTGTCTTCAGTTTCTAAAATTACATCATCAATCATGGTACATTCTCTCCGGTGTATATTAATGCGTTACGAGCGTTCCGGAGCCTTTCCCGGTGAACACTTCAACTATTTCATTTTTCTTGAAGAAATCGAATACAACAATAGGAATGTTATTCTCCATGCACAATGAAAAAGCACTGGTGTCCATTATTTTGAGCTGCTTGGAAAGTGCTTCTTGATAAGTGATCCTGTCAAAACGAGTCGCATCGGGATGGGTGACAGGATCCGCAGAATAAATGCCGTCTACCTTGGTGGCTTTCATGAGTACATCTGCGTTGATTTCCGAGGCGCGTAACGCGGCGGCGCTATCGGTGGTGAAGTAGGGATTCCCCGTGCCTGCACCAAAGATGACTACGCGTCCTTTTTCGAGATGGCGCACAGCTTTTCGGCGAATGAAGGGTTCTGCAATAGCTGGCATTGAGATGGCGGTCATGACACGAGTTTCGATTCCCGCGTTTTCGAGTGAGGATTGAATCGCCATAGAGTTGATGACCGTGGCCAGCATTCCCATGTAGTCGCCGGTGGTGCGGTCGGTGCCTTCGGTCGCTCCTGCTAATCCGCGAAAAATATTCCCGCCACCAACCACGACGGCAACCTCGGCCCCCATCGCGAGTATCTGTTTAAATTGTGAGGCCACCTTCGAAAGGATTTCTGGATCATGGTTCAGCCCCTTCTTTTTATTCTGTAGGGCTTCACCGCTTATTTTTACTAATATACGCTTATATTTCATAAATTCCTTTCATGTGATAGCGCTAAAATACTAGAACATACAACGAAGCGTGTAAATTTCCAATGTGTGGAAACTGCGCCGAATTGAGGCGTCGATGAAAGTTCTAAAAATAGGGTTAGTAGGATTGCTTTGTATAACTGCGGTAATTTCCGTTTTTCTTGCAATTCAACGTTTTAGATCTCCCCCGCAACCTTTTGTTCGAGCCTTGTGGGTGACGCGCTTCGACTACTCTACGCCGGACGATGTTCAGCAGATCATTAATCATGTTGTTGAGTCGGGTTTTACGGATGTCTTTTTTCAGATTCGAGGAAATGGAAGTACGTTCTATAAGAGTGATCTCGAGCCATGGGCTTATGAACTTTCTGGTCAAAAGGTTTCGATGCTTGGAACCGATCCTGGTTGGGACCCTCTTCAATTGGCGTTGGATACGGCTTCTCCTAGTGGGTTGCGGGTGCATGCTTATATGAATGTGCTTCCTGGATGGAAGGGGCTGGAGGATCCTCCGCTTGCGGTTGGACAACTTTGGACAGAGCATCCAGACTGGTTTATGGTGGATTCTTTTGGGGAAAAAATGCGTCCAACCTCTGGATGGTATGCGTTCATTAATCCGGTATTACCCGAAGTCCGCGCACATTTACGGGGTCTTGTTAAAGAACTTTGTGAATACGATGTGGCGGGCATTCATTTGGATTATATCCGCTATCCATATGACTATTATCTTATTGCTGCGCAACACTATCCAGACGCAACAGATTCCGAGATCCTTCGACATTCCGATTTTTCGTATGACCCCGCATCGCAGGCCGCGCTTTTTAAGACGTATGGCTGGGAGGTTTCTAAAAAGCAGATTCAGCAGTTTCGGTGCGATTCTGTGACACGAGTGGTGCGCGATTTATCGTATACTATGCAAATTCAAAAACCGAATGGATGTCTATTAACGGCTAGCGTGATGGGGAATCCCGAGGAAGGGAAAAGGCATGCCTATCAGGATTCTGGCGCATGGGTCAGGGAGGGATTGGTTGATTGGGTGGTTCAAATGAACTATGGAACACGATCCTTTAGTCGGTATCTTTCGGCTATGAAAAAAGCGGCAGGATCTCGCAAGTTTAAGTCATCAGTCATCGTGGGGATTAACTGTAAAAACACCTCGGAAGAAATTGTCGCACAGATCGATCGGGTGCGGGAATCGGGTAGCCGAGGGGTTGCCCTTTTTTCTTATTCATTTTTATTCGATGGAAATCATCTCCAGACCGAAAAAGGCCGGATAATCTTAACGAAAATCCGGCCCTAAAAATTCGAGTAAGAATTCATTTATTCGGGAATAACGAA
>JAOZSZ010000125.1 GCA_029939385.1 Pontiella sp.
GGGCGCAAAGTGTTGCATCGAGCTCGGTGGTTTTGAGGCTCTTTGCGCAGAGGGTCACGGTGTGTCCATCAATAGAAATTTCAATACCCAGTGTGCTCAGTAATTCTAGCATAACCTTTACGTCGTTAATCAGCGGGATATTGTGGAGCACAATGGGCTGATCGGTCAGAACGCAAGCGGCGAGCATGGGAAGGACGGCATTCTTATTGCCGCGCGGGTGGAATGTGCCTCCGATAGTCTTTCCGCCATTAATGATAAATTTAGCCATGGCTTAATTTTCCGTTTAGGGGTTATGAAATTCGTCCTGCCAAATCCATAGGATTTTTTTTTCGGTCCTTATCCCTTCTTTCCCTAAAGGGGTGGAGCTGGATATGGTTCGGCTAATGCAGGCACTTGTAAGCAGAGAAATAATCGTCAGAATAAGAATAGAATAAATAAGTTTCATCAATAGATCCTTTAGAAAAGATGCATTATTCAACGTCTTGGGCGTTATCCTCAAGCACATTGGTTAGAAATTCCTTTATGAAGGTAACAGATGGCCGTAAACCACAAAGATTCTTTGGTGGGTTTTATGGAGAAAAAAACGGGAAAGCCAATTTTAAAACAGATGATTTTCCTTTATCTTGCGATGAATGGATGAGGCTATTGACCAACTAGATTTTAATTTTGCTTCAGATGATTTGCTCGAATTCCCGCGCGATCTGGGCGAGGAGGGGTGGTTTCAGTTTCATTCTGATCAGAAACAAGCCTTCCTTGCTTTAGAAGAAAGGTTTGGCATCCTTCTGAACAAGCGCGTTCGCATCCGCTTACGTGGCAGGAAGGAGGATCTCGAAGGCAAGCTACTCCTCAATTCCTTACTTCTGCCCACTTTTTCTGATGAAACGATCCGCCTGCGCATGGGATCATTGGTCTTTGATCATACCGATATTGAGTTTTGCGAAAGCGTATAATTCGATCTTTTATAACGCTTGCTTAAACCAAGGCTACGAATCCTCATCGCGGATGAAACGGGCGATGAACATGGCGTCGCCAGGACCTTCCCATGGCCAAATTTGCACCTGACCGTTCGTGGGTTCGCCGGTGAGCGGGTTAACGAAAGGGTCGAGCTTGAACGTGGGGTTTTGATCGAGGAAGTTCATAACGACCTCTTCGGTTTCAGGACGGGTGAAGGTGCAGACTGCGTAGACCAGTGTTCCGCCAGGTTTAACGCACCAGGCGGTATTGGTGAGAATTTTGAGTTGGCGACTAGCGTATTGGACAACATCACGTTTGGAGCTACGCCAGCGGGCGTCGGGATTCCGCGCCCAAGTTCCCCATCCAGAACAAGGGGCGTCAACGAGCACGCCATCGAATAATTTACGAAAAGGCTCATCGTGTACGGCATTGTGCGGCTGGGTACGAATGTTACGGATGCCATATTTGCGCGCCCGCTTTTTAAGTTCTTTTAGTGCGGGAGTGCGGGTGTCGGTGGCCAGAATCTTACCTTGTTGTTGCATGAGATCCATTAAATGTAGGGCTTTTCCTCCAGCACCAGAGCAGCAGTCCCACCAATCGCTGTCCTTTTTTGGAGAGCAGACGAGGCCGACGCATTGTGAGGCGATATCTTGAACCACGAATTGTGCGGCAAGAGGTGCGAGCGCGTTCGCGAGACTGATTCCCCCAGCAACCGATATGGCGGCGGAAAGGTGGCTATGTTCGGAGCTAGGCACATGATGATCGGCTAGCGTTTGTATGAGCGGCGCGGTGGTGTTGCGAGAGCGTATCCAGGTGGGGGGCCTTTTCTGGAAGTGTTCAATGCAAGGAATCGCCTTCTCGGGATCGATAATATTTTTAAAGTCTAGAAGAACGAGGTCGGAAAGTTCTAGAGGGCGGAAGTCGGGAGTCTCTTTGAACCATTCATTGAGTATCGCCATTTTTTCAGACAAGGATTTTTCGCCAAGAGGTTTGACGGAGAAGGGGAGTTTGCATCGTTTTTTCTCTAGATAGTTAAAGCTCTCACCGAGCACGGTGGAATCGAGTGCTGCACCAATCACGCAGGCTTCGGCGAGGGATAGCTTTAATTGATTAATCGTCCATCCATACCAGCGGAAGTAGGAAAAAATAGCTTGGGAAAGAAAGCGTCTATCGCGCGATCCGAGCTCTTTGTGCGTACGAAGGTGACGATTAAGCAAGCTATCAGCAGGCCGTCCTTCGCTGATAACTAGCCGTGTAAGTTCCGGTAATAGTTCCGCAAGTATGTCGGCGTGACGTTTTACTACTTTTTCTGGCAAGGATTTGACTGGAGTATTATTTTTCATAAAATCGCATTTCAGGGTTGTACCTGCGTTCATCGGCAGGTATTTAAGTGCTTCAATACTTTAGAGGAATGGAAATGTCAAAAGAACTCGGATATGTATTAATTACACCTTACACGTTACGGAAATCGAGAACGGGAGGAGTGTTGGGTCGATTAATGAGCCGGACGGGGCTAAATCTCGTGGCTGCTCGAATGTTTGGCCCCAGTGCGGAGCTGGTAACGCGTTATGCTGAGATGATTCGAAATAATGATGAAGTCTGGCCTGAGATTCGTGAATTGCTGTCTGAATATATTGAGCGTGAGTTTGCCCCCACCGCCGATGGGCAGTGTCATCGAGTGCTTATGCTTTTATTCGAAGGTGAAAATGCGGCGGGTAAGCTCCGTGATGCTGTAGGGGGCTTTGAGGATTCGATTGAAAGTGCCGACACGATCCGCGGAACCTATGGCGACTATATTAAAGCACTGGATGGCTCGGTTACCTATTTTGAACCGGCGGTATTGATTGCTCCCTCCGCGCAATCTGTAAAGAATGTGCTGGGCTTGTGGAACACGTTTTCGGAAACGGATGCGGGGATTCTCGATCACGCGATTCGCTTGGCGGATGATACGGGGGTTCAGAAGACTCTGGTGATCATCAAGCCGGACAACTTTACCTTCCCGAGTTCGCGCCCGGGTAATATTATAGATCTATTTTCACGGTCTGGATTGCGGCTAATTGGGGCTAAATTACATCGGATGAGCTTGGCTGAAGCGCTTGAATTTTATGGCCCCGTTCAGCTCGTTTTACGCGAAAAACTCGGAGGAATGGCCGTAGATCGGGGGTGTAAAGTCCTCGCTAAGGAGTTTGGTTTTGAAATGCCTGATGAGGTAAAACAAGCCCTTTCAGATACGTTAGGCCCTGCTTATGGCGACCATCAGTTTTTCGGAATTATGAGCTTTATGACTGGTCAGTGGGCTCCCGATGTTAGCGTGGAAGAAAAACAAAAAGAGGGGAAGGTGCGTTGCCTAGCATTGATCTATGCCGGAGATGACGCCGTTGAGAAGATTCGCAGAATTCTTGGGCCAACAGATCCAAGTAAGGCGGAGCCCGGATCCGTACGTAAAGAGTTTGGAACGGATGTGATGATCAATGCCGCTCACGCTTCAGATTCAGAAGAGAACGCTATGCGTGAAATCGGAATCTTAAAAATGGCAGATGATACAATCAACCGTTGGTATAAAAAATATTTTAGCAAATAAGGAGATTTATATGTGGAAGGAAGTTGAGCCGGCACCGGCCGATGCAATTCTTGGACTTACCGAGATTTTTAAAAAAGATTCTAACCCTCAGAAAGTCAATTTGGGAGTGGGTGTATATAAGGATGACCAAGGAAGTACGCCTATTTTAAAATGCATTAAGACCGCCGAAAAGAGGTTGGTTGAAACTCAAAAAACAAAGGGCTATCTTCCTATTTCTGGTGATCCGTCTTATGCGGCCAATGTGCAGAAATTACTCTTTGGCGCAGAAAGCGAAGTGATTTCATCGAATCGGGCGATGACGATTCATTCGCCGGGTGGAACGGGGGCTTTACGGGTTGGGGCGGACTTGCTTAAGCAATTTAATCCAGATGCAAAACTTTGGGTGAGTTCTCCGACGTGGGCGAATCACAAAGGAATCTTTTCCGCCGCCAAGTTTGAGATTAAAGACTATCCTTATTACAACTCAGAAACCAAGGATGTCGACTTTGATGCGATGCGGGCCACGTTGGAGTCTATCCCCGCGGGGGATATCGTTTTGCTACACGTTTGTTGCCACAATCCTACGGGAGTTGATCTCTCTGATGCACAATGGGACCAAGTGGTCTCTATCGCGAAATCTAAGGGATGGATCCCTTTCCTTGACTTTGCTTATCAAGGATTTGGTTCTAGTATTGAAAAGGATCGAAGCGCGGTTGAAAAATTTGCGGCTACCGGAGTCGACCTCTTCATTGCGAGTTCGTTCTCTAAAAACTTGGGTCTCTATAACGAGCGGACCGGTGCATTAACGATGGTCAGCCCAACAGCTTCCGAAGCCACTGTTGCGATGAGTCACCTTAAGAAAATTATTCGCGTGAATTATTCCAACCCGCCTGCACACGGCGGGCTGGCCGCTAGCGCAGTACTGAGTGATTCGGCGCTTTATGACCAATGGGTTGAAGAGGTGGCTGAAATGCGTGAGCGTATCAAGGCGATGCGTACGAAGCTCGTCGATGGCCTTGTGGAACGTGGGGTTGAAGGGGACTTCTCCTTTATTAAAAGCCAGCGAGGAATGTTCTCCTTTAGTGGGTTGTCTGATGAAACCGTGGAATGGTTACGTGAAAACAAAAGCATCTATGTGGTTAAAGGCGGTCGCATTAATCTTGCCGGTCTCACTTCCTCAAATATGGATTATGTCTGTGACTCTATTGCCGAGGCACTGAAGGCTTAAAGCATTCATTGTTTTAATAAAAAAACCTCAACAATTGTTGAGGTTTTTTTTGTGATGACTGAATTCAGAAATTTATTTTTAGAAATGCTTCCCAGACGCCATCCCTCCTTAAGCGATACCGTGATCTTACAAACCTCATATATGTCAGAAAGCGGAGGGTGTGCCGCCCGCTTTTCCGGGGGTTTGCCGAATAAGGAAAGGGAAGAGAAGGGCGAGAGGAGAATGTAATGGATGTTTGAGTTGAAATTTAAAAGTTAAATCCGTAAAGAAGTATGTTCCATACGGATGAGGAGAAAATGGCAGATATTA
>JAOZSZ010000126.1 GCA_029939385.1 Pontiella sp.
GTTTTGTTCAATTTATGTAGGAACGCTTCACCCCGAAGGGGAAAGCGTTGAACTGGGGTTACTTCAGGTCTGCACTTTGAACATTCTATCCAGCTTGCCCGTTACCTTCCTGATCGAGTTCTCCTTTCCTCTCAGGGCAACAAGTCGGCGAATACCCCCGGAAAGGGTCAATCTAAAGCCCCCCCCTTTTTTTTTCTGCCTCATTTTTTTAATTCTTGACTGAAATGGTCTTATTTGAAAAACTATTGGGATATTGAGCTAGGGGAGGGTTGAGTTATCATGATTTCTAAGATACGAATGATAAGTATTATTTTATGGATCGGTGTCATTCCCTCGATAGCGGACATTATCTATTTTGATTATCGCCCCCCAGAACCATCCGTATTTGACTCCGTGAGTGGAGGCCGAAATTCTGGAGCAAAAACAGGCGGGGTTTTTCTTTCGACCAGTGGCGCATCAGAAGCCTCCGGAGAACTTAAAATAAAACTCAACACCAATAGCCGTGGAAACCGCTACAGCGCCACGGTTACACTCGCCAACGGAATCGCTACAGCGGCAGAGGGTGATGTGGTTGACGCAACCACTTTATTCCCCTCATCCACTCTCCTGATCTCCGGAAACGCCATCTATAACGGCTTTACTGCGGTGCGCTTTAAAGAAGGCATCGACTTTTATTACGGGTGGGTCGAGATTGAAACTCGGGTAACGGCAAGTAGAAACTCCGTAAGCGCGAAGGCAAGCATCCTGCAGATGGCCTTTAACAATACGGTGAATGAATCAATTATTGTGGGGGCTATTCCTGAGCCTTCCGTTCTCCTCCTGATCCTCACCGGCGGCAGTATTGCGTTTGTGGGCCACCGCTGGCGCACCCGCGCCCGGCAGGAAGAGAACACCTAGAGCAGAGGGATTGATTTCTTCAGAGTCGCGCCCGCAAGCGGTTCTAAGAACCGCCCCTACATTCCACCCAAGCTGTAGTGGTGCTTCTTAGAAGCACTCCTCCCGCAACGCCACCCATCCGCCTTCAACCCTCCAATCCCCGCCCCACAAAACAAGAGAATGCTACAATGCACGGGCTAACCCTATGCCTGTGCTGTGCCAGCCTCAAAGGGTCTCTGGGACCCCGCAAGGGAAACCACTTTAACTGAATGGGCGATAGACGGATACAAAAGGTTTTCTGGTTCCGCGATGCGGAATGAGAATACGGCATTAGAAAGGAACGGTTATTTTTGCCACTGATATCCGAGATCCAGATGGGTGACTGAACAACTCTTATGACGAAGACCCAGGATGCAGCGAACGTTCAGCGATGGAAGACAACGCAGAACCGATCAAGAAAAAAGGGAAATCAGCAGGCCATTAAGAAATGGCTATGGAAGGGTATTTTGTATTGAACCGCTTCGCTATTTCCTGCGGAAATTATGTCTTCGACGGACCGGAACCTATAATGGGCGACCCCTTTTTCGAATAAATATCTCTGAAGCTTATCCATAACTCATAGTGATCGCATTTTTTGTAGCTATCAAATCCATTATCAATAAGCTTACACATGGAATTCACAGCGCCCAATACTTGATAAAATAGATCCCCTTTATTTTCATCATCAATTGCCAGAAGCCGCCCGACAGACTCATCAGATATAGCAACCATTAAGTTATCTCTAACTGAAACTGACAACATGAGCCGCCACAGATCGGCCTGTAAGGGATAAACCTCGTATTTATTGTCCAACAATTGTCTAATGCGTAAACTCTTCTCGGCTCCTCCTAAATGGTTCCCTTTATGCAACGCCGAAATAAGCTCAATACACGACCGCTCAACCACTTCTTTTGCAGCAGCACATGATACTTTATTTTGAGGAAAAGCATCATCCAACTTAAGAAGATAGTTAAGTCGCGATTCGTACATCGCCTCCACTTTGGGATTAGGAGAGTAATTGCTCAAAAATTGAATTAGATCCTGAAGCAATTCAATTTGCTCCGAATGACTATACACAAAGTGAAGCTGCCTAATAACACTTTCACTTAACAACAAATTGAGATTATCTATCTCTCCCTTCTGCATGTTGATAACTTCAGCTCGCACATCAGCAGCAGAGATTTTTTCCCCATCAACCCAAAAAGTGTAGCTGTCCAATGGAAGAGCACTAACGCTCCCGACAGCAAGGACTGCAAAAATAAGAATTTTCTTTAAAATCATCTTCATTGTCTCCTTAAAACGGTGCATTATCACCACAAGATCCACCACAAGAACCGCTTCCGCTACCAGGAAGGGATATCTTTGTTCCGCAAGAGTAAGTAGTCCAATCTATCCACCTGCCATTCCAATTGTGCTGCCAATTGCCATTACTGTCTTGATAATCGCCGCAAACCCAAGTAATCCATATTCTCCCCGAACCAGTTAAAGAGCACTCCCCGCACTGCTTATTATGATCACAGGGAGGATTACTTTGGGGGCAATTAAAAGCGCTGCTCCCAAAAGGGACAACAAAGGAGGAGGTAGCCAGCACCCCCACAAATAATTTAATTTTACTCGTTATAGTCATCTAAATAAATACCTTTCATGCTTTAATTTTAAACTATTTCAAGCGTTAAGAAGATAATAAAAAAACAGAAAGCACAAAGACGCGCAAGACTTTTTCTTATAATTCTAAGGAAGAGAAAAGGGTCAGAGTGAAGTAACCCCAGCTTAATGGACAACTGTCCGAGAGTTACCTATGCATCCGGTATATCTGTTCCCTATCTACTCGGTTCAGACTCCAAAGAAAATATCTAAAATTCCCCCCAAAATTTCTGCGTACTTTTTAATTCACACACCGCACCCTCAGGACTATGCTGTCCGACTTGTGAAAAAGAACGAACAGATGCGGTATTCAGACCGCAAGCGAATCGAGCTGGAATTCCAATGGCCGGAGGCTCCGCTCAACATTGTACTTGTTGAGCCATCGATCCCTCCGAATACGGGAAATATCTCCCGGCTCTGCGCGGCCACGGGCTCCCGACTGCATCTTATTGAACCGCTCGGCTTCGACCTTTCCGAAAAGAAACTCCGGCGCGCGGGACTCGACTATTGGAAATCCGTCGATCTAACGGTCTACCCCGATCTTGAAACGTTCTTCGAACAGAATCCCGATGGCCAAAAATATTTCTATAGCACGGCGGGGTCACAAAATTATTCAGAGGTTAAATATGCACCCGGTGATTACCTTATCTTCGGTAATGAATCAACGGGCTTGCCAGACCGTCTTCTTGCAGAACACCCTGATCAGGTCTGCAATATTCCGATTAAACTCGATAGCGTTCGTTCTCTAAATCTTTCAAACTGCGCCGCTATTGTTCTTTATGAAGCCTTGCGGCAAATTGATCCATAAAGGTTGAACATCCCTTATATTTTTTAGTCAGAAAACACATTCATTCTTAATAAAGGAGTTACCCCATGGCGGGAATAGAAATCATTAACCAGAAAGTACGCGAGCAGAGCGCATTTATCCCTATCTTAAAAGCGGAAATCGCCAAGGTCATCGTCGGACAAGAATACCTGATTGACCGGCTAATCATTGGCATGCTCAGTAATGGCCACGTCTTGCTCGAAGGCGTTCCGGGGCTGGCAAAAACATTAACGATTAACACCTTGGCCCAAGCACTCGACACCTCGTTCCAGCGCATCCAATTCACGCCCGACCTCCTCCCTGCCGATCTCGTCGGCACGCTGATCTACAACCAGAAGGATGGCGACTTTATCATTAAAAAAGGCCCGGTTTTCGCTAATATTATCTTAGCTGACGAAATCAACCGCGCTCCCGCTAAGGTGCAGAGCGCGCTACTCGAAGCGATGCAGGAGCGGCAGGTGACCATTGGCGACGAAACCTTCAAGCTTCCCTCGCCCTTCCTTGTGATGGCCACCGAAAACCCGATTGAGCAGGAAGGTACTTATCCTCTACCCGAGGCGCAAGTCGACCGCTTTATGCTCAAGCTCAAGGTGGGCTATCCAACGATCGAAGAGGAGCGCCGCATCCTCGACCGCATGGCGCACTCCAACACCGAGATTCCGATCAACGCCGTGCTCCATCCCGACGAAATAGTTAAGGCGCGCGAGATCATTGATGAAATCTATATCGACGAAAAGATTAAGGACTACATTCTTGCCATCGTCTTTGCCACCCGCGAGCCGGAGAAATACAACCTCGATATTAAAGACTATCTCCGCTACGGCGCATCGCCGCGTGCAACGATCCATCTCACGATGGGGGCGCGCGCACACGCCTTCATGCAGGGCCGCGGCTACGTTACTCCTCAAGACGTAAAATCCATTGCGTTGGATATTCTGCGCCACCGCATCATCGTCTCCTATGAGGCCGAAGCCGAGGAGCTGACGAGCGAAGATTTGATTGAGAAAATTTTAAGCGAAATTCCGGTTCCTTAATATTGCCGATTTCAGATTGATGATTGCCGATTAAATAGCATAGGGGTACAGGCCGAATATGGATCAAAACGAGCTCAAAAAACGAACGAAGCAATTTGCGTTGCGTATACTCAAACTCACAGCAGCCCTCCCAAAGACGGTTGAAGCACGCGTTATCCAGAACCAACTGGCACGCGCAGGAACATCCGTTGCCGCCAACTATCGCGCGAGTTGCCGGGGTCGATCCAGAGCCGAATTTATCTCAAAAATGGGCGTCGTTACCGAAGAAGCTGACGAATGTTGCTTCTGGATGGAATTGATCGTTGAAGGCAAAATGTTAACAGAAAAGAAAGTTAAATCTCTTCTTCAAGAAGCCAATGAATTGACCGCCATCATGACCTCGTCGCGAAAGACCGCGCAAAGTAAGAAATAGAACATTTCCGATTTAAGATTGATAATTTCCGATTGAAAAACAATCCATGAACAAAAATAAAATCAACAAAACTCCCCGCCGCTCGGCTTCGAGCAAGACCACGGCAGCTTCTGGCTATTCAATCGGCAATCATCAATCGGCAATCGGCAATTCTGAAGCAATCTCGCACCGCGAGTTGCTGAAGAAAGTTCGCCGAATTCAGATC